>JAVXWV010000391.1:0-5012 GCA_032230775.1 Mycobacterium sp.
GGCTGTTGCGTGAGCTCGCCGGGTCGGCCCAGGTGATGGCCGTCGACAAGGCCGACGGGTACGGCCACGGCGCCACACAGGCGGGGCGTGCCGCGCTCGCCGCGGGGGCGGCCGAACTCGGGGTGGCCACCATCGACGAGGCCCTGGCGCTGCGCCGCGATGGCATCTCCGCCCCTGTCCTGGCGTGGCTGCACTCACCGGGTACCGACTTCGCCCCTGCGCTGGAGGCCGACGTCCAGATCGCGCTGTCCTCGCCGCGCCAGCTCCGCGAACTACTCGTCGCGGTCGAGCACACCGGTCGCACGGCAACCGTCACCGTCAAGGTGGACACCGGGTTGAATCGCAACGGCGTGAGCGTCGCCGAATATCCGGAGATGCTGACCGCGCTGCGACGTGCGCAGGCCGACGATGCGATCCGGCTGCGCGGCATCATGTCGCACCTGGTGCACGGCGACGACCCCGAGAACGCCGTCAACAGCCTACAGGCGCAGCGGCTGAGCGACATGCTTACGCAGGCCCGCGACCAGGGTGTGCGCTATGAGATCGCGCACCTGTGCAATTCCCCGGCCGCCATGACCCGCCCCGATTTGGCGTTCGACATGGTGCGGACCGGAATCGCAATCTACGGGCAGACCCCGATACCGGATCGCGGTGACATGGGCCTACGTCCGGCGATGACATTGAAATGCCCTGTTGCACTCGTCCGGTCGGTACAAGCAGGCGACGGTGTGTCCTACGGCCACACCTGGATCGCCAAAGAGGACACCACGCTGGCGTTGCTGCCAATTGGGTACGCCGACGGTGTGTTCCGGACGCTGAGCGGTCGCATCGACGTGCTGATCAACGGGCGGCTGCGCCGCAGCGTCGGCCGCATCTGCATGGACCAATTCGTGGTGGACCTCGGCCCCGGCGGTATCGACGTGGCTGAGGGTGACGACGCCATCCTGTTCGGCCCAGGCACGCAGGGTGAACGCACGGCGCAGGATTGGGCCGAACTGCTCGGCACCATCAACTACGAGGTGGTCACCAGCCCCCGCGGCCGGGTCACTCGTACGTACCGCGGAGCGGCGACGGGCCAAAGTCGTTGACCGATAAGCAGACTGTGCGGCCGCGCGGCCGCGGGTCCAACGTGCGGTGGTTGGCAGGCGCGGCGGGCCTGACGGCGGTCGGCAGCGCCGCAGGCGTATCCGTCGCCAGGTCTCTGCGTCGGCACGTCAGCACCGACGATCCATACGTGGATGAGGACTTCGACCTCCTCGACGCCGACCGAAGCTATGTGGTGACGACGCCCGACGGTGTGGACCTCGCTGTTCGGGAGGTCGGCCCCGAGGATGCGCGGCTGACCGTCGTGTTTGTACACGGCTTCTGTCTTCAGATGGGCGCCTTCCACTTTCAGCGCGCGAGACTGGCCGAGCAGTGGGGGCCTCAGGTCCGCATGGTGTTCTACGACCAACGCGGACACGGCCAATCCGGCGAGGCCTCACCCGACTCCTACACCGTGACGCAACTGGGCATCGACCTGGAAACCGTGCTCACGCTGATGGCGCCGCGCGGCCCGGTCGTGCTGGTCGGGCATTCGATGGGCGGCATGACCGTGCTGTCGCATGCGCGGCAGTTCCCGAAGCGCTATCCCACCCGCATTGTCGGTGTGGCGATCATCGCCTCTGCGGCGGAAGGGGTTTCGCGCTCGCCGTTGGGGGAGATCCTGAAGAACCCGGCGCTGGAGGCGGTGCGCTTCGCCGTGAAGTATGCGCCGAAAACGGTGCACCGCACCCGCGGTGCGGCGAGCTCGGTGATCGGCCCGATCCTGCGGGCGGCATCCTATGGCGACGAAAAGATCAGCCCAAGTGTCGTGGCATTCTCCGAGAAGATGATGCACGACACGCCCGTCGCCACGCTTGTGGAGTTCCTGCACGCGCTCGAGGTCCACGACGAGTCCGACGGGCTGTCCGCACTGGCGAAGGTGCCCACCCTGATCGCCTGCGGCGACCGCGACCTGCTCACGCCGATGGAGTACTCGCAGGGCATGGCCGCAGCACTGCCGAAGTCCGAGCTCGTGATCGTCGGTGGTGCCGGGCATTTGGTCCAGCTCGAGCAACCCGAGGCCATCGACGACGGCCTGGTCCGTCTTGTCGAGCGGTCCACCCCTTCCAAGCTGGTCGCCCTCACGCGGCGGGTGCGCAACCGGGTCCGCAAGAATGGCTGAGCGCGGCTCCGGCACCGCCGAGCTGGCCACGGCCGAGGACACCATCGCGTTTGGCGCCGAGCTGGGCGCCAAGCTGGGCGCTGGTGACGTGGTTGTGTTGTCCGGCCCGCTTGGCGCGGGAAAAACTGTGCTGGCCAAGGGGATTGCGCGCGCGATGGATGTGGAAGGGCCGGTGATCTCGCCAACGTTCGTGTTGGCCCGTGTGCATCGTGCGCGCCGCGCGGGTGCTCCCGCGATGATCCACGTCGACATCTACCGACTGCTCGACCACGCCTCTGTGGACCTGCTCGCCGAACTCGACTCACTGGACCTCGACACCGATCTCGACGACGCCGTCGTCGTCGTGGAGTGGGGCGAAGGTCTCGCCGAACGGCTTTCGGACAGTCACCTCGACATCCGGCTCGAACGCCGCCCCGACACCGAAATCCGCACCGCCGTCTGGCAATGGAGCCGGCAGTGATGATCCTGGCCATCGACACCGCGACGCCCGCGGTGACCGCAGGCATCGTGAAACTCGAGGGCATCGAGGTGCTCGCCGAGCGCGTCACGGTCGACGCCCGCGCACACGCCGAGCAGCTCACCCCGAACGTGCTCGCCGCGCTCGCTGATGCCGGCCTGACCGTCGGAGATCTGGGTGCCGTTGTGGTCGGCTGTGGCCCTGGCCCTTTCACCGGGTTGAGGGTCGGCATGGCGACCGCGGCAGCATATGGTCACGCGCTCGGCATTCCGGTCCACGGGGTCTGCAGCCTCGACGCGATCGGCATAGAAAGTGCGGGCACTGTGTCCGAAGTCCTCGTGGTTACTGACGCCCGTCGCCGCGAGGTGTACTGGGCGCGTTATCGCGACGGGGTGCGCGTCGACGGTCCCGCCGTCAACAGCCCGGCCGACGTGCCCGGCGCTGCCGAGGCCCTGGCCCGCCCGGCGGTCTATCCGACGGCGTCGGGCCTCGTGCGCGCCGTCGCTGACTTCTCGGCCGAGCCTGCGCCGCTGATTCCGCTGTATCTGCGCCGCCCAGACGCCCAACCACAGCAGCCAACGGTGACCCGATGACGGTGGTGCTTGGTGCGCTTACTCGCACCGACGCGGCGCGATGCGCGGAGCTGGAGTCGCAGCTTTTCGACGGCGACGATCCGTGGCCTGCCCGCGCATTCCTGGCCGAGCTCGAAGCCAAGCACAATCACTACGTCGCCGCGCGTGCGGACGACAAGCTTGTCGGCTACGGGGGCATAGCCCGGCTTGGGCGAAAGAAGCCTTACGAGTATGAGATTCACACCATCGGCGTCGACGCAGCCTATCAAGGTAAGGGCATCGGCCGTCAGCTGCTGACCGCGCTGCTCGAATATGCCAACGGCGGAACGATTTTCCTCGAGGTCAGAACCGACAACGACGCCGCGATCTCGTTGTATGAGAGCGTCGGGTTTGTCAGAGTCGGCATGCGCAGACGGTACTACCGAGCCAGCGGCGCCGACGCTTACACCATGAGACGGGATCCGCCATGACGATCATCCTCGCCATCGAAAGCTCATGCGACGAAACCGGTGTCGGTATCGCTCAGCTCGATGACGATGGCACCGTCACGCTGCTCGCCGACGAGGTGGCCTCCAGTGTCGACGAGCACGCTCGGTTCGGCGGAGTGGTTCCTGAGATCGCGTCGCGAGCACATCTGGAGGCGCTGGGACCCACCATGCGGCGTGCGCTCAAGACGGCGAACGTGGACAAGCCAGACATCGTGGCCGCAACCATCGGGCCCGGGTTGGCCGGTGCGTTGTTGGTGGGAGTGGCTGCGGCCAAGGCATATTCGGCGGCGTGGCAGGTGCCCTTCTACGCCGTCAACCATCTCGGCGGTCACCTGGCCGCGGACGTCTACGACCACGGTCCGCTGCCCGAGAGCATCGGCCTGCTGGTGTCCGGCGGGCACACCAACCTGTTGCACGTGCGGTCGCTTGGCGAGCCGATCGTCGAGCTCGGAAGCACCGTCGACGACGCGGCGGGTGAGGCCTACGACAAGGTCGCCCGGCTGCTCGGCCTCGGCTATCCCGGCGGCAAGGTCCTCGACGACGTCGCCCGCACGGGTGATCGTGACGCAATCACCTTCCCGCGCGGCATGACTGGGCCCCGCGACGACCCCTACACGTTCAGCTTCTCCGGACTCAAGACGGCGGTCGCGCGGTACGTAGAAAAGAATGCGAGCAACTCCGAATATTCTTCGGCCGACGTGGCGGCCGGCTTCCAGGAGGCGGTGGCCGACGTGCTGACCCGCAAGGCCGTCCGCGCTGCCAGCGAGCTGGGCGTGTCGACACTGCTGATCGCCGGTGGGGTGGCGGCGAACTCGCGCCTGCGTGAGCTGGCCGCAGAGCGTTGCGAAGCCGCGGGCCTGACGTTGCGCATACCGCGGCCGCGGTTGTGCACCGACAACGGCGCGATGATCGCCTCGTTCGCCGCACATCTGATCGCCGCCGGTGCGCCGCCGTCGCCGCTGGACGCCGCCAGCGATCCGGGTATGCCCGTCGTGAAGGGACAGATCGCGTGACGGTTGAGGACAAACTCGCGATCACCGAGCTGCTGTACCGCTACGCCGAGCTGATCGACGCGGGCTACTTCGACGGGGTCGGACAGCTGCTGTCTCGGGCGACGTTCGGCGGAACGGGCCCGCAGGGGGTGTCGGGCGCCGAGAACATTGCCAAGCTGTTCGCGAAGACCACCCGTCGTTATCCCGAGCACGGGAACACGCCGCGGACCCGTCATCTGGTGCTCAACCCGATCGTCGAGCTCAGCTCCGAGCGAGCAGCCACCTCACGCTCCACGT
>JAVXWV010000464.1:0-5202 GCA_032230775.1 Mycobacterium sp.
CGCACCGCGAGGTCGCCTGCCTGCGTCTGCTGAAGCCGGTGAATGATGTCGAGGACGACCTCGCCCTCGTTGACCTCGACCGAGTATTCCTGCAGCCCGCCGCCGTCCTCGTCGCCGCGCCAGACCCGCATCTTCGCTTGATAGGCCATCAGCTTCTCCTTGCCGGGTGGTTGGCGAGTTCTTCAGGGGTGAAGTACTTCTCCAACTCCTCGATGTCGACCAACTCGAGCAGGTCTTCGCGCATCGGCACCTGGTCCTCATGGGTGATGGTGATGTCCGGGACGACCGCGTCGGCCCCATCGTCGACAACGCGGCACACCAGCAGAGTCTTGCGCCATTCCGGCTCCATCGACGGGTGGTCGTCGCGGGTGTGGCCGCCTCGGCTCTCGGTGCGCTCCAGCGCGGCCTTGGCCACGCATTCGCTGACCAGCAGCATGTTGCGCAGGTCGACCGCAAGATGCCAGCCCGGGTTGAACTGCCGGTGGCCCTCCACCTGCACATGCTTGAATCGCTCGCGCAGTTCGGTCAGCTTTGCCAGCGCCTCGGACACCTCGTCGGCGTTGCGGATGATGCCGACCAGGGTGTTCATCGTGTCCTGCAGAGCGAGGTGCAGGGTGTACGGATTCTCCGCGCTGTCACCGTTGGTCGGGCCGTCGAACGGTGCCAGCGCCAGCTTGGCAGCATCGGCAATCGCGTCGTTGGACACCGTTGGCCGCTCCGCCAGTGCGCGCACGTAGTCGGCGGCGCCCAGCCCGGCGCGGCGCCCGAACACCAGCAGGTCCGAAAGGGAGTTGCCGCCGAGCCGGTTGGAGCCGTGCATGCCGCCCGAGCATTCGCCTGCGGCGAACAGCCCCGGCGTCCGTGCGGCGCCGGTGTCCGGGTCGACCTCGATACCGCCCATGACGTAGTGGCACGTCGGCCCGACTTCCATCGGTTCCTTGGTGATGTCGACCTCGGCCAGCTCCATGAACTGGTGATACATCGACGGCAGCCTGCGCTGGATCTCCTCGGCGGGCAGCCGCGAGGCGATGTCGAGGAACACGCCGCCGTGCGGAGAGTTGCGGCCGGCCTTCACCTCGGAGTTGATCGCTCGGGCCACCTCATCGCGGGGCAGCAAGTCGGGCGTGCGGCGCGCCGAGTCGTTGTCCTTGAGCCACTGATCAGCTTCTTCGATGGTCTCGGCGTACTGGCCCTTGAAGACCGGCGGGATGTAGTCGAACATGAACCGCTTGCCCTCGGAGTTCTTCAGCACCCCGCCGTCGCCGCGGACACCCTCGGTGACCAGGATGCCCTTCACACTTGGCGGCCACACCATGCCGGTGGGGTGGAACTGGACGAACTCCATATTGATCAGCGTCGCGCCTGCCCGCAGCGCGAGCGCGTGCCCGTCGCCGGTGTACTCCCACGAGTTCGACGTCACCTTGTAGGACTTGCCGATGCCGCCGGTGGCCATCACCACTGCGGGGGTCTCGAACAGGATGAAGCGGCCGGTTTCGCGCCAGTATCCGAATGCACCCGAGATACGTTTCGAATCCCCGGCCCCATCCAAGAGCAAGTCCGTGATCGTGCATTCGTGGAACACCTTGATGCGGGCCTCGTAGTCACCGAGCTCGGCCATTTCCTCCTGCTGCAGCGAGACGATCTTCTTCTGCAGGGTGCGGATGATCTCGAGGCCGGTGCGGTCGCCGACGTGCGCCAGCCGGGGGTAGGTGTGCCCTCCGAAGTTGCGCTGGCTGATGCGGCCGTCCTTGGTGCGGTCGAACAGCGCGCCGTAGGTTTCCAGCTCCCACACCCGGTCGGGTGCCTCCTTGGCGTGCAACTCGGCCATCCGCCAGTTGTTGAGGAACTTCCCGCCGCGCATGGTGTCGCGAAAGTGCACCTGCCAGTTGTCTTTCGGGTTCGCGTTGCCCATCGCCGCCGCGCAGCCGCCTTCGGCCATCACCGTGTGGGCCTTGCCGAACAACGACTTACAGACCACCGCGACCTTCAAGCCACGTTCGCGCGCCTCGATGACCGCGCGCAAACCCGCGCCGCCGGCACCGATCACGACTACGTCGTATTGGTGCCGTTCGACCTGCGATGAGCCGCTTGCGCGAAGAGCCTCCGGCTCAGCCATATACCCTCACTTGCCTATTCGCGAATAATTGTGATGAAACTGTTTGTCAGCCAATGAATCTGAGATCACTGATGGTGCCGCTGGCGACCAGCATGATGTAGAAATCGGTCAACATCAGAGTGCCGAGTGTGATCCACGCGTACATCTTGTGCCGTGTGTTCAAGCGGCTCACCTGCGTCCAGAGCCAGTAGCGGACGGGGTGTTTGGAGAAGTGCTTGAGGCGGCCGCCGACGACGTGGCGGCATGAATGACACGACACGGTGTAGATCCACAGCATCACCACATTGACGACGAGAATGACGTTGCCCAATCCGAATCCGAATCCGCCCGGGCCCTTGTCGGAGTGGAACGCCACGATCGCGTCGTAAGTGTTGATCACCGAGATGATCCCGGCGATGTAGAAGAAGTATCGGTGCGTGTTCTGGATGATCAGCGGAAAGCGGGTCTCACCGGTGTATTTCGCGTGGGGTTCTGCCACTGCGCACGCCGTTGGCGACTGCCACACCGACCGGTAGTAGGCCCCGCGGTAGTAGTAGCAGGTCAGCCGGAACAGCAACAGGAACGGTAATGACAACGCCGCGAAAGGAATCCACCACACGTCGGGGATGATCTGTGGCCAGAAGTGGCTGGCCTCCGGCGTGCATCCCTTGCTGACGCACGGGGAGTAGAACGGCGTCAGGTAGTGGTATTGCGCTACGTAGTAGTTGTTCTGAAGGAACGCCCGCACCGTCGCGTAGATCACGAACGCGGCGAAACCCAGATCCACGACAAGTGGCGACTGCCACCACCGGTCGGTACGCAGGGTGCGTTGCGGAATCTGGGCACGGCTCGGCGAGAAGACGCCGGTCGCCTTGCGGTCGGCGGTGGGTGCGCTCACATTTCCCTTTCGGTGGTGGTCGATCCCGAGACGTCAGACACGGTGCTAGCCGGCGACGCCCCCGTCGTCGACTTCGCCCCAGAAGTCGCGCTCGTACGGGGTGTCCGGGATCGGGATCTTTTCGCCGGCGTGATGGTGGTGGCTCACGCCACTGCCGAGCTCCAACTCTTCAGCGTCGATGTCCAGCCGGTCAATGTCGTTGAGGATGCGTTCGGCGTCATTGACGATGCGACGAGTGGCGGGAGTGTTCCCGTATTTCGACGCCAGCGCCGTCACGCACCGCCGCATGCTACCGATTAGCTCGTGCAGCTCGGTAAGTTCGGTCTTGGTGGACAATTGACCTCCTTGGGCTGAAGGGTGTCGGCAATTACAGTACGACACCCGATGCTAGCCACATCATGGAGTTCAGCGTGAGACAGATCACGTCCGAGATGCGGAGGTAGCAGGATGTCTGACAAGGTTTTGCAGCAGCGTGCACAGACCCTGCTGGCTTTGCACCAGCCGGGAAACCCGGTGATTTTGCCTACCATATGGGACGCGTGGTCGGCGAAGCTCGCGGTCGACGCTGGGTTTGCTGCGCTGACTGTCGGAAGCCATCCGCTTGCCGATTCGATCGGCAAGGCCGATCAAGAGGGCATGACGTTCGAGGACGTGCTCACGCGCATCAAGCAGATCACTGGGGCCGTCGACGTGCCGATCTCGGTGGACATCGAATCGGGTTACGGCGAATCGCCAACCCGCCTCATCACGGGCCTACTCGAAGCGGGCGCCGTCGGGCTCAACATCGAGGACACGGTGCACGGCGAGGGCGGGCGGCTGCGGTCGTCCAGCGAGCACGCCGAGCTGGTTGGCGCGCTTCGCAAGGCGGCCGACGCCGCGGGCGTGCACGTGGTGATCAACGCTAGAACCGACCTGTTCATTCGGGCCGACGGCGATGAATACGACCGCGTCGACCGTGCGATCGCACGACTGAAAGAAGCGGCCGCGGCGGGCGCCGATTCGCTGTACCCGGTCGGCCGTCACGACCCGGATACGTTGCGGCGCTTGGCTACCGAGTTGCCGTTGCCGATCAACGCGATCGCGCTGCCCGATCAGGATGACCCGGCGTCGTTCGGGCCACTCGGGGTTGGACGCATCAGCTTCGGCCCCTTCCTCCAGCGCGCGATGTCGGGACAGGCCGAGGAGATGCTGGCCCGCTGGGCTTAGCATTCGAGCCGTGAGCGGTGACGACGACGGCGGCTGGCACGACCAGCAACCGGTGGTGGTGGCCGCAGGAGCGGCAGCGTTGCTGCTGCTGGCGATCCTGGTGTGGGCGGTGATCCACACCGCAAACCAATCGTCGCGGCCGCCCGCGCCCGCGGACTTCGGCCCGTCGTCGGCGACGTCGTCGACGTACACCACGAAGTCGACGACGAGCTCGACTTATACGGTGCCGAGTGTCCAAACCAGCCAGGACAACCCGGTCGTGACGGCCCCGCCCGCGTCGACGCCTGCTCGTGGTCCCGCCGGTGACGAAACGACGACGTCGACGACGACCGCCAACCCGTATCCGACGACGACACCAACCAACGCAGGCCACGTCTAGGACCCCGCCCGGCGGGCGTTTATTCGGCGCTGTGAATCGGCTCGAGCAGTCGATGCGGTCGTCGCAGCACTCGGCTGACGGGGTCGTCGCGCCGCGCCCGGTCACGCGCCCGACGCGGCGGGTGCGCGACGAGGTCCTCCGCTTCGGGTTGGTATCGGCAACTCGAACAGAACCGATCGGGCCCGATCGTCCCGCCACAGCCGGCATGCCGATACGTCGGTCTGATCGGCGCGTCGAGATAGTTTTCGTTACCCCAGCTGATCAAGGACCAAATCGTAGGCCACAGCCTGCGGCCCTTCTCGGTGAGTTCGTAGTCGTCGCGGCCACGCGGCGTCTCCGTCTTGGCCAACACGCCTTCAGTAACCAGCAGCGTGAGCCGGTCGGCCAACACGGCTTTGGGAATTCCAAGGTGCGAGTGAAAGTCAGTGAACCGGCGGACGCCGTAGAACGCGTCTCGCACGATCAGCAACGTCCACCGCTCCCCGATGATCTCGAGCGAGCGGGCGATCGGGCAGTTCTCTCCTGTGTATTCGCGGGGAAGCGCCATGGAATCCAGTATCGCATCTTGTCGGTTCGTTCACCGAACTATACGATTCGAAGCGTTCACGGTTCATTCACCGAACT
>JAVXWV010000492.1:0-2609 GCA_032230775.1 Mycobacterium sp.
GTGGGCGGAACAGGTCGCCGTTGCGACGGTCGGCGCGTTCAAGGGCGTCGGCCGACATGTGCGCAGCCATGGCCCAACCCCGCATGTTGGCGACGACGTCGGTGAGGCGTGCCGCAACAAGGTCCGGTGCGGCGATACGACCGACGGCTGACCCTTGCAGGTCATCGGGATCCAGTTTAGGCCAACGCATCTCAGCGATGGCCTCTGCCGCCGTCATGACATGGTCGGCGACAGTTCGCAGTTGTGTCAGATCGACTTCGGTTCGTCCCCCCATGCCTCATGCTGACAGATCCGTGTATCGCCACGCAGAAGTTATCCACAGGCTCGATGACTGGCGTCGTCAGCTCGACCAAGCGGTCGCGGCCCTTGACACATTCTGCCCGCTCGTGCTACGCACTTGCACAGCATTTCTTAGGCGGGTAGGTTGCCACCCCAAAGGGGGCGACGGTGGCTGATGCCAGTGCGACGACCGCAGCGGAAATCGTTGTCCGACAATGCCTAATCGGCCTTGTCGCGGTCTTGCTGGCGTGCGTCAGCTTGGCAGGCGGTCACGCGCCACTGGCGCGTGCTGACGGGGATGAACCGCAGTACGAGGACTTCTACCTACCGCCGGACCCGTTGCCGCCGGGACAGCCCGGTGACCTGATCCGCACCGAGCCTTCCCGGCTGGTGCTGGAGCCGTCCGGCCAGTTGGGCGCGATCCTGGCGACCGGTACTCGGATCATGTATCGCAGCACAGATGCGCGCGGGAACCCGATCGCGGTCACCGGCACCTACTTCGAACCGGACAACCCGTGGCCGGGCAACGGGCCGCGCCCGTTGATCAGCTACGCACCCGGCACCCAGGGGCAGGGCAATCAGTGTGCGCCGTCGCGAATGTTCAACCAGGGCATCCACTATTCGGGCGGCTGGGACATCATGTTCAACTACGAAGAGCTCTTCGTGGCCACCATGGTCGCTCGGGGATTTGCCATCGTGATGACCGATTACGAGGGCTTGGGCACCCCGCCGATGCACACGTATGTCAACCGCCTCGCCGAAGGCCAAGCCGTCCTCGATGCGGCCCGTGCGGCCATGCGCCTACCGGGGACATCTCTGGACCCGAACGGGCCGGTGGCGTTCTGGGGCTACTCCCAGGGCGGCGGGGCGGTAGCGTCGGCCGCCGAACTCGCATCAAACTATGCCCCGGAGATTCACACCGTCGGCACGTACGCCGGCGCACCCGTGGCCGACCTGAAGGAACTTCTTCCATATACCGACGGCAGCGCGCTTGTCGGCGTGGTCGGCTACGCAATCAACAGCGCCATCGCCGCCTATCCCGAGTACGCCGACGCGATCCGCTCCAAGCTCACGCCCCGCGGCCAAGACATGCTCGCCTCAGTGGCCCGCCAGTGCGTCGGACAAACCCTCATCGACTTCGCGTTCCGCCATCTGCAGCCCTACTTCAACGAAGACGTGTGGCAAACCATCAACGAGGAGCCGTTCAGCAGTCTGTTGGATCTGCAGAAGCTCGGGCGCTATAAACCCAACGCGCCGGTGTTAATCAACAGCAACCGCTACGACCCGCTCGTGCCCTGGACGGCGGCCAACCAGCTCGGCCGGGACTGGTGTGCGCTAGGCGCCGACGTCGAATTTCGTACCAACGAAGAACCGCCCTTCCTCAACAAACTCGTCGTCAACCACGGGCTGCCCATGCTGGTCGACGGCGAGCCCGCGATGCAGTGGATCGCCGCCCGCTTCAATGGCGAACCCAGTGCACCGAACTGCGGCGAGTTCTGACCCCGCACGTTGGGGTAGCTCGATCGACCCGCCTGGCGGTCGCGGGCGCGACCTTGACGGACGCCCCAATCACTGTCAACCCGCACCTTCGGCGCGGCTTGCGTGCCGTGGTCGGGCAGCAACCAGTAGTCTCGATGAGGTGCAGCGACGAATCATGGGCATCGAGACGGAATTCGGTGTCACCTGCACGTTCCACGGCCATCGCCGGCTGAGCCCCGACGAGGTTGCCCGCTATCTTTTCCGGCGGGTGGTCTCGTGGGGCCGCAGTTCGAACGTGTTCTTGCGCAACGGTGCGCGGTTATATCTCGACGTGGGCAGCCACCCGGAGTACGCGACCGCCGAGTGCGACAACCTCACTCAGCTGGTCACCCACGACCGCGCCGGCGAGCGGGTGCTCGAGGACCTGCTGATCGACGCCGAGCAGCGGCTGGCCGACGAGGGCATCGGCGGCGACATCTATCTCTTCAAGAACAACACCGACTCGGCGGGCAACTCCTACGGCTGCCACGAGAACTATCTGATCGTGCGGGCCGGCGAATTCTCCCGGATCTCCGACGTGCTGCTGCCATTCCTGGTTACCCGGCAGCTTATCTGCGGTGCGGGCAAGGTGCTGCAAACGCCGAAGGCCGCGACGTTCTGCCTGAGTCAGCGTGCCGAGCACATTTGGGAAGGCGTGTCGTCGGCGACGACGCGGTCACGTCCGATCATCAACACCCGCGACGAGCCGCACGCCGACGCCGAAAAGTACCGCCGGCTGCTCGGAATCGTCGGCGACTCGAACATGTGCGAGTCCACCACCATGCTCAAGGTGGGCACCGCCGCGCTGGTGC
>JAVXWV010000555.1:0-17405 GCA_032230775.1 Mycobacterium sp.
AATGCCCTCGGCCAGTTGGTAACTGAGTCCCGGCCGGGTGCTCGGGTCATCATCGAACGGCTCGGGCCACTTGCCGTGGGTGTCCATGGGGGACCAGCCGTCGACGAAACCCATCAGATAGAACGGGCGCCCGAGCACGCCTGCGTCGTCGCACACCCCGATCGCCTTGGTGTGCGGCACCTCGGTGCCGTCGAGCGCCTCGATGATGCGCCACTCTCGCAGGATGCCTTTGTCGCGGTCGGGCGGTGCGCCAGGCGGTGGCATGCGGATGACGCACTGCTCCTCACCGCGGTGTAGCTCGTAGATCACGTTCTGCGTTCCGCCGGACAGGAACCGCGCTGTCAGCGGCTCACCCTTGCCCGGCAGCGCTGCGCTGTCCATCCAATCGGCAAGCCGCGCAACGTCGATCTCGGTCACAGATTGCCCACCTCAGTCTCCAGGTAGTCGGCGTACTTGGCTCGCGCGGCTTCGCGCTTGCGCGGGGTCCACTCGGTGGGCCACGTGTCGTCGGTCGGCTGGTAGTCGCGCAGCACCTGCTTGGCGACCGTCGTCTTGTGTACCTCGGTCGGACCGTCGGCCAGCCCCATCACGGCTGCGCCGGTGACCATCGCCAGGAACGGCATCTCGTTGGTGACTCCGAGCGCACCGTGCACTTGCATTGCCCGCCAGGCGATATCGTGCAGCACCGTCGGCATAACCACCTTTACCGCGGCGATGTCCTTGCGCACCTTCTTGTAGTCGTTGTACTTGTCGATCTCCCACGCCGCGTAGAGCACCATCAGCCGGAACTGCAACAGCTGCGCGTACGAATCGGCGATATAGCCCTGTACGAACTGCTTATCGGACAGGCGGCTGCCCTGGGTCTCGCGGCTCAGCGCCCGTTCGCACATCATGTCCAGCGCCCTGTGGGACATGCCGATCGTCCGCATCGCGTGGTGGATGCGGCCGCCACCCAACCGTGTCTGCGCGATCACGAACGCCTGCCCTTCGCCGCCAAGCACCGCGTCGGCAGGCACCCGCACGTTGTCGTAGTGGATCAGGGCATGTGAGCCCTCGCCTTCAGCCTCGCCGTAGAGGCCGATGTTGCGCACGATGTTGACACCCGGTGTGTCGGTCGGCACCAGGAACATCGACATGCCCTGGTAGGCGCTGACCTCGGGGTTGGTCACCACCATCACGATCAGGAACGACGCGGTTTTGGCGTTGGAGGAGAAGAACTTCCAGCCGTTGATCACCCAGTCGTCGCCGTCGCGCACGGCGGTCGTCTTGAACAGCGTCGGGTCGGCACCGGCGTGTGGTTCGGTCATCGAATAGCAGGAGAACAGCTCACCGTCGAGCAGTGGCCGCAGGTAGCGCTTCTTCTGTTCGTCGGTGCCGTAGTGGGCGAGGATCTCGGCGTTGCCGGTGTCGGGCGCCTGGCAGCCGAACACGATCGGGGCCCACTGCGAGCGGCCAAGGATCTCGTTCAGCAGCGCGAGCTTGAGCTGGCCATAGCCCTGTCCGCCCAGCTCCGGCCCAAGGTGGGTGGCCCACAACCCCTTCCGGCGCACCTCTTCCTTGAGTGGGTCGATTACCTTGCGGCGCTTGTCATTCAGCGGCACGAACTGCAGATGCGGAAACGCCAGGTCAAGCGGTTCGATCTCCTCGCGGACGAACTCGTCCGCCCAGTCAAGCAGCGTCTGGTACTCAGAGTCGGTCTCGAAATCCCACGCCATCGGGGGCTCCTCTCATTTGAAGGTGACGACGACTTTGTCGGCCGCGCCGGGTGTGGAGGCAATTCGGAGCTGTCACCATCGACGCCTTCATCGACCTGCTCGCACGTTGTAGCCCGCGACCAAGGCGGCGATGTCGTTGGTGACCACCTCGGCGAAGGTCCGGTCGCCGAAAATTCCCAGCGCCCAATGGCGCACGCCTTCGCTGACATGCATCCCTGCGACGTAGGACAGGTGGCCCACGTCGACATCATCGGCGAGCTTGCCGTCCTGTTGGGCCTTGGCGAACAGTTCCCCGAATATGCCCGTATCGATCTCGTTCTGCTCGGCACCGGACAAGATCCGGTGCTCGTGCCGATAGCCCTCGAGGATCGTCTCGATGATCAACTCGCGGGGGTTGCGGGCCATCGACCGTTCGAGGCTTCGCAACGCCTGCGCGATCACCGCCTCGACTTCGTAGTCCGTATCGAGCAGCGAGTGGACGGTTTTCTGTGCGGCCAGCGTGGACAGCAGGCCCACTTCGAAGAGGATGTCTTCCTTGGCCGGGAAATAGAAGTAGAACAACGCCCGTGAGACGCCTGCGGCGCGGCAGATGTCGGCGACGGTCGTCTTCGCGTAGCCGTTGGTGCGCCACAGCGCCATCGCCGCCTGCACCAGGCCGCGCTTCGTCTCATGCGAGCGTTTACGCTGGAAAGAAGCGCGGCGCTGACCACCGTCAGCGACAATCACCCCGTTCTTCCGCGGCACTACCGCACTGTAACAGCCAGATTGGCCCTTGCAAATAGTTGACGTATGTCTAACTATCGATATATGACGCAACCACTGGACGGTCGGCGCACTCTGGTCACCGACGGCGCGACCGGTATCGGCGCAGCTGCGGTCCAAGCGCTTAAAGAAGCGGGTGCTTCTGTGGTCGCGACGTATCACCGGACACCACCGCCCGAGCAGGCCGGGGTGTCGTGGGTGCAGTGCGACGTGCGCGACGCCGCGACGGTCGACGCGATGGTGACGGGCGCGGCCGAAACGCTCGGCGGCCTCGATGTGCTCCTGCACGCGGCAGGCCTTTGGCAGCCGGGGATCCCCGGTCAGATCACCGGCGAGGACGTCGACTTCCTTGTCGACACCAACCTGAAGGCCACGATCTTCACCAATCAGGCCGCGTACGCAGTTATGCGCAAGGACGGTGGTGGCCGGATCATCAACTTCGGCTCTGGCGAGGCCGTGATGGGCAGTCCGATCTCGGCCCTTTACGCGGCGACCAAGGGAGCGGTGGCGGCGTGGACCCGTTCGATCGCCAAGGCGTGGGCCGCCGAGGGCGTCACCGCCGTCGCACTGGCGCCTGCGGTGCAGACTCCGGGTGCCGACCGATTGCGTGACTTCCTCGGGCCTGAGATGTCGGAGCTCATCGACCAACTAGATCAAGGCGACGATCCCGCTTGGCGGAGGACTCGGCGACCCGGCGCGCGACCTCGGGCCGGTGCTGGTTTTCCTCGCCAGCGAGGGATCCCGCTTCATCAACGGACAGCTGATCGCTGTCGACGGCGGCCTGGTCATGTTGGGTGCCTAGCTGCACGAATTCCTGCAACTCGAGACACCCGCATCGGAACGCGCTGACACTGAAGGGCGGAGGCATTTATGACGACGACGGAAAGCGCTGACGTCTACTACGACCCCTACGACATAGATATAGTCACCGAGCCGTACCCCACTTACGCCCGGCTGCGCGATGAAGCGCCGATCTACTACAATGAACGCTACGACTTCTGGGCGATCTCCCGGCACGCCGATGTGGAGAAGGCGCTCGGCGACTGGCAGACCTTCTCCAACACCCGAAGCGACATCCTCGAACTGGTGAAGTCGAAGTTCGACATGCCTCCCGGCGTGATGATGTTCGAGGACCCGCCCATGCACACCATGTTGCGGGGCTTGATGTCTCGGGTGTTCACGCCCCTACGGATGGCGGCGATCGAGGACCAGATCCGGCAATACTGCGTGCGATGCCTCGATCCGCACGTCGGCTCTGACGGTTTCGACATCATCGCCGAACTCGCGTCAATGATGCCGATGCGGGTCATCGGGATGCTGCTCGGTATCCCCGAAGAGAGTCAGATCGAGGTCCGCGACGCCAACGACGCGAACTTACGCACGAAACCCGGTGCGCCGATGAAGGTCGTCGACGCCGACGCGATCGCCGACGGGCGGATCTACGCCGACTACGTCGACTGGCGCTCAAAGAACCCCTCCGACGATCTGATGACCGCGCTTCTCAATGTCGAGTTTGAAGACGAGAAGGGCGTGAACCGGAAGCTGAACCGCAAGGAGGTGCTGCACTACACCCAGGTCGTCGCCGGCGCCGGGAACGAGACCACTGGCCGGCTCATCGGATGGTTGGCGAAAGTCCTTGCCGAACATCCCGATCAGCGAAGGCAGATCGCCGAAGACCGCAGCTTACTGACGCGCACCGTCGACGAGACCCTGCGCTTCGAGCCGACGGGTCCTCACGTCGCTCGGTGGATGGCGCGCGACTTCGAGTGCTACGGCACCACCGTGCCTAGAGGCAGCGCCATGTTGCTGTTGTTCGGCGCCGCCAACCGCGACCCTCGCCGATACTCCGATCCCGACGCGTTCAACATTCGTCGCGAGAACATCTCGCACATCACCTTCGGCAAGGGCGTGCACTACTGCCTCGGAGCGAACCTGGCGCGCCTCGAGGGCCGGGTCGCGCTCGACGAACTGCTCAACCGCTGGCCCGAATGGGATATCGACTACGAAACGGCACGGTTGGCGCCGACCTCCACGGTCCGGGGATGGGAGGAGCTGCGCCTCGTACTGCAGTGAGCACCCCCTCGTTGACGCAGGCGTGCCACTGTGGAAATGTAATGCTCAAGAATGAGAGGCACGTTCTCGTGATCCGAGATCGGTGAAACGGAGTGGCGCATGTCGGAGGACCTCACCTCGGTCGATTTCTTCCGGGACGGTCGCCTGACGGACGACCCGTACCGGTTCTACGAGGCACTTCGCAACAAATGCCCGGTCAGCCGCGAGGACCACTACGGCGTCACGATGGTGACCGGGTGGCAGGAGGCCGTCGACGTATACAACGACGAAGCGACGTTCTCGTCCTGCATCTCGGTGACGGGCCCGTTCCCGGGGTTCCCGGTGCCGCTCGAAGGGGACGACGTCACCGAGCTCATCGTGAAGCATCGTGACGAGATTCCGTTCAGTGACCAGCTGCCGACCCTGGACCCGCCGACGCACACAAACCACCGCGCACTGCTGATGCGGCTGATCACACCCAAGCGCCTCAAGGAAAACGAGGACGCGATGTGGCAGCTCGCCGACGACATCCTCGATAACTTTCTGGCTCCGGGCGAGGGCGAGTTCATCAAGGGGTTCGCTGCACCTTTCACGCTGCGCGTTATCGCCGACCTGCTGGGTGTGCCCGAAGAGGATCGCGCCGAGCTGCTCGAGCGGCTCGCACGCGGTACCCACGGCAGCGCGGTGGGCCACGCCGACAAGACGATGAACAAGACGCCGCTGGAGTACCTCTACGAGATCTTCGCGACATATGTCGAAGAGCGTCGCGCCGAGCCCCGCGACGACGTGCTGACCGGGCTGGCGACGGCGACATTCCCTGACGGCACGATGCCAGAGGTCGGCGACGTCGTGCGGGTCGCCACCAACGTCTTCTCGGCCGGCCAGGAAACGACCGTGCGGCTGCTCAGTACCGCGCTGAAGGTAATCGGCGACAACCCCGATATCCAGCGCAGGCTGCGCGAGGACCGCAGCCTTCTTGCTAACTTCATCGAGGAATGCCTGCGAATCGAGAGCCCGGTCAAGGGTGACTTCCGATTGTCGCGCGTGCCAACGACTGTCGGCAAGGAGGCGGTAGCCGCCGGTTGCACCTTGATGGTGATCAACGGCGCCGCAAACCGCGATCCGCGCCGCTTCGAGGATCCGGACACCTTCGACCCGGATCGCAAGAACGCCCGCCAGCACCTCGCCTTCGGCCGCGGAATCCACAGCTGCCCCGGCGCGCCGCTGGCCCGCGCCGAGACCCGCGTCGGCCTTGAGCGACTCCTGGACCGCACCACCGACATCCGGATCAGCGAGGCGCACCACGGCCCGGCGGGCGACCGTCGCTACCAATACATCCCGACCTACATCCTGCGTGGGCTCACCGAGCTGCACCTGGATTTCGATCTCGTCGGCGATGAGCGCTCGCGCGAAGAACAAACGGCCGAAGGCGACCGATGAAGGTCACCGTCGACGAGGATCGGTGCCGCGGCCATGGCATGTGCCTGACGCTGTGCCCCGAGGTGTTCCACATGCACGACGACGGCTACTCGGTCGCCGACCCGTCGGAGGTGCCCTCCGGCCTCGAGGGCGGCGCGAAGGAAGCCATCGCAAACTGCCCCGAACAAGCCATCAGCGAAATTGACGATTAGCCAAGGAGACTCAGTGCCCAAGGGTTACATCATCATCACCGAGGACGTCAAGGATCCGGCCGGGTTCGCCGAGTACGGCAAGCTGGCCGGAAAGGCGATGGCAGGGGCGACGCTGCTGTCGTTCGACCCCAAGCCCGAGGTGCTCGAGGGCGAGTGGCACGGTCCCCAGACCGTCGTCCTGGAGTTCGAGTCGGTCGACGCGGCCCGCGAGTGGTACAACTCCGACGCTTATCAGGAGGCGGCCAAGATTCGCCAATCCGCTGCCGACTGCAACGGCGTCATAGTCTCCGGCCTCTGAGGCCGCGAAACAATATTCCCGGTCGTCCAGCGGCGAGATCTACAGCCCGGAATGTTGTTTCGGCGAAACCTAGTGGGGGACGAGCGGTCCGGTCGGCGTTGTCGTGGTCGCGTGCACGAGCAGCTCGGCAATCGTGCGGTCCCAGCACCAAACCGCAGTGCACGAAGACGAATCGTATCTACTAAATCTCGGCCCAGATCGACGTTTTGGCGGATTTCACTCGCACTTTCGCGCCCAGATGTTCGTTTCGGCGTTTGTCACTCGTCGCGGATGAAGATGGCCTGCCGCGGGCACTGGCGCACGGCTTCCTTGATCTGGTGCTCGTTTTCCGGTGTCACTTCGTCCTGCAGGATGTGTAGGTAGTCCTGGTCGTCGAGGTCGAACACCTCCGGGATGATGCCCATGCACACCCCGTTGCTCTCGCACAGGCCGAAGTCGACTTCGACCTTGCTCATCGCAAGACTTTCACCGGCACGTGGTGGTATCCGGCGACGTTCTGCATATTCACCCGCTCCAGATGGTCGAAATCGACCTCGTAGCGCGGCATGAAATCGAGCAGGTATTCCAGAGCGATCGCGGACTCCATCCGGGCCAGCGCGGCACCGAGACAGCTGTGGATGCCGTAGCCGAGCCCGAGGTTCTGCGCCTGCGTGCGATCCCGATCGATGTCAAACGTCTCGCCGTCGTCAAAGGCGCGCGGATCGCGGTTGGCCGAGGCGCCCATCAGGAAGACCGGTTTGTTCGCGGGGACGGTACCGCTGGGCACCTCGACGTCCTTCACGCTGTAGCGAACGTTGTACTGCACCGGGCCGACGTAGCGGAGCAGCTCCTCAACCGCTGCGGGGATCTTGCTGCGGTCGTCGATCAGCTTCTGCCACTGCTCGGGGTGACGGGCGAACTCCACCACGGCGCTGCCGACGAGCTTGGTGACGGTCTCCGCTCCCGCGCCGCCCAGAAGCGTGGTGAAGCCGGTGATCTCGATGTCGTCGAGCTGGCGAAGGTTCCCGTCGTCGTCGGGGATCTCAGCTGCGATGAGCCTGCTGATCATGTCGTCCTGCGGGTTCTTCCTTCGCTCCTGGACGAGACCGTAGTAGTACATCCCCGAGTCGATATTGGCCTGCATGTTGTCGTCGTCCAGATCGATCTGCCCCGGCTTGCGATGCAGGCCCTTATCGATCCAATGCCGAACCTGCTGGCGGAAGTCTTCTGGCACACCGGCCATCCTGGTGATGACCTCAACCGGGAAGGGGCCCGAGAAGTCCTGTACAACGTCGAAGTTGTCCGGATCGGCCTTGCCCAGATAGTGCTGGATCAGCTCGACGACGGTTTCCTTCTGCGCCTGGATCGCGCGTGGTGTGAACGCCTTGTTGAGCAGGCTGCGCATGTGGCGATGATCCGGCGGGTCCATGAAGATGATCGACTTCTGCGGGACCTCCCCGGAGCGCACCATGCCAAGGTCGCAGCCGCGGGCCGATGAGAACGCGTCGTGGTCCTTGAACGCGGCGGCCACGTCAGCGTGGCGCGTCAACGCGTAGAAGTCCTCTTGCTCGTCGTAGTAGATCGGCGCTTCGTCGCGCATCCGCTGGTAGATCTCGTACGGATTGTCGAAGTACTCCTGCGCGACGGGGTTGAACACCAGCTTGGGTTTCGTCATGGACTCCTCCTTCGCGGCGGGGCTAGAGCCGGAAGCGTTACGAGAAATGGCTCAACTGTAACGCTAACAGTCTCCGCATCGGCATACATTGAAATGGACTCATTTTTTGAATCCGGCGTTGATCACGTCGTCGAGAAGCCCGAGATCGCTGCCGAGTTCGGCGGCCGTTTTCCGGACCACGGCGACGTCCTTCCTGACGAACTCGCCGACTGTGTCGATGAATGCGTCGACTGAACCCCGGCCACCGATGAAGCTCGCCACCCGGCTCGCCGCGCTGCCGTGACCGATCGCGTCCAGCAGCTGCCGCTCGTCGAGCCCTAGCCGGTCACCGAGGAGCACGGCCTCGTGCAGCAGCCCGATCTGCGCGGCGAACAGCGAGTTGTTGACCAGCTTGACGCTCTGGCCCGCACCGATCGGACCCACATGGAGGATGGGATCGCCGTAGCCGGCCAGCACCGGACGGGCCCGCTCGACGGCGTCATCGGACCCGCCGACAAACAGCGTCACCTGCCCTGCGGCAATGTCGTGCGGACCACCACTGACCGGAGCATCGATCACGTCGACGCCATATGACCCTGCTTGGGCGGCGACACTCTCGGCGGTACGCGGGCTTCCCGTGGTGTGGATGACGAGCACCGCTCCAGGCCGCATCGTCGACAGCAGCACACTTTCCAAGCACACCTGCTGGACCTGCTCATCGGCGAACACGCAGACAATGACGACGTCGGACTCTGCGCCGACGTCGGCCAGGTCGGTCACCGGCTGCGCACCCAGTTCGCTGACCTCTCGCCGCTTTTCGACGGATCTCCCGAGCGCGCGAACCTCGTGGCCTGCCTCGACAAGGCGGCGCACCATGGGCGCGCCCATGCGGCCAGCCCCGACGAAGCCGACCTGACTCACCTCGGGTACTCCATCGACCGCAGGGCCGCATCGGCCGCGTCGAACACGGCACCCTCGGGTGTCGATGCGCTGGCCGCGATGCTCGCGGCGTGGCGGACGTCCTTCTGCAACAAGGCGCCTGCGATCGGCGCGAGCGCTTCCAATGTTCCCCCGAAAACCGCGATGCTGCCGAGCGCCTTGCTGATGGCGGATCCGCTGTTGAGGACCTCGGCGAGGCGTTTGCGCTCGATGCCGAGGGATTCGCCCAACTCGAGGGTGCTGATCGCGCTACCCAGGTTGGCGGTGAACAACAGGTTGTTCAGGATCTTGGTGACCTGGCCGCTGCCCAGCGGGCCGAGATGGACGATCGGGTCTGCGTAGGTTCCGAACACCGGGCGGCAACGGTCGATGACGTCTTCGTCGCCGCCGACCATGACGAGGAGCTTGCCCTCCTCCACGGCGGGCGCACCGCCGCTGACCGGTGCGTCGATCACCGAAACGCCCTGTGCCGCAGCCTTCTCGGCGATCTCGAGGCACGTGTCGGGATGAACGGTGCTGTGGATGGCGAGGATCCCACCCGACGCCAATCCGGCCAACACGCCCGTCTCGCCGTACACCACTTCCCTGACGTCGTCGTCGCCGACCACGCACAGACAGATGAGGTCGCTGGCCGCCGCCAGCTCGGCGGGTGAACCGGCCGTCTTCGCGGCGGTGTCCGCATACGGCTCGAGGCTGGCCGCTCTGCGGGCCCACAACGTCGTCTCATGGCCGCCCTCAACGATGCGCCGTGCCATGGGACCGCCCTGGCTGCCCAGTCCGATGAATCCGACGCGCATCAGCCCGCCTCCATTGCTTCCGATGTGTCCTCCTGCGCGACAACGCATTCCCCGACGAACGACAACACGGTGCTGTGGTAGGCCGCTGCGTTGACCGACAAGGACAGATTGTGGCCAGTGCTCGGTTGCTGATTGATCACGAATCGCGGCGACGCGGTGAACATGGCGCCGATCTGGGCCAGCGTCTCCGGATCCGATCGCCACACCCGTTCATGCTCGGCGACGCTGAACTGCACTGGCACCCGCACGCGTGGCGCAAGTGCGGGGAAGTCCTGTCCCGGCCAGCTCGTCGTCATGCTCATCTCGTAGAGTGCACCGGTCGAAGAGTTCGTCATGCCGGACAACACGTCGGGCGGATACACGTCCGCAGGCTCCCAAAGCAGCGCACGCAGGCCGACCGGCCGGGTGGTGGCGGTCGCTGTCTTCAGGATTTCGTTGGCGGCGTCGGCGTACTGCACACCGGTGCCTGCCAGTTCAAGGCCGAGAAGGCCCGCGTGCTCGGCTCTTTCGTCGGTGGCCATCCGCACCGCCAGCTCACAGCCTGCGGAGTGGGCGAGCAGAAACAGCCCAGCACCGCGGGGACTGGATCCGAGGATCTTGTCGACAGCTCCGTACGCCAGCGCGACGCGTTGCTCTGGATGCTGCATCGCATCGGGGTAGGGTGCCGAGGCGCCGTAACCCGGCCGGTCCATCGCTATCACGGTGTATCCGAGCGCAGCGCCCGCGCGCAGCAGCGACAACCGCGGATGGCCTGGACAGTCGAAATACGCTGCGGTGCTTGCCCCGCCGTGGAACGCGACGATGACCGCCCGTGGCTCCGATGCCTGGGCGATGAGCGCGGACATCGGCACGCCGTCGACGAGGACGACGCGGGGCCGCGGGTCGCTCATGTCGCCGTCCGTAGGAGGAGCGCGCCGCTCGGGGTGAGGCCGCCGCTGCTGACCACCGCGACGTGTGCGTCTTTCACCTGGCGCTCACCGGCTTCGCCGCGCAGTTGGCTGACGGCTTCGTGGATCAGGCCCATGCCGTGGGTGCGGCCGTGGGAAAGTTGGCCGCCGTGGGTGTTCAGCGGAATCACGCCATCGCGGGCGATGGCCTTCCCGCCGTCGAGGAAGTCTTTCGCCTCGCCGATGCCGCAGAAGCCGAGCGCCTCCAACCACGAAAGGCAATTGAACGAAAAGCCGTCGTATAGCTCGGCGACGTCGACGTCCTTGGGCCGCAGTGACGTTCGGGTCCAAAGGTGTGCCGACTGGCCCAACACCTGCGGCTCGTGGGTCATGGTGGTCTGGTCCCAGTCTGTGCGTTCGATGATCTGGGTGCCGACGGCCTCGAATAACACCGGCGGCTTGGGCATGTCCCTGGCCACGTCGACGGCCGAGACGATCACCGCGATGGCGCCGTCGCACGGCACGTCGCAGTCATACAACCCGAATGGAGTGGTGATCATCCGTGCACTCAGATAGTCGTCCATGGTCATCGGGTCGCGATAGATGGCCGTTGGATTCAGCGCCGCGTTCGCACGCTGGTTCAACGCGATCCAGCCAAGGGTCTCCCTCGTCGTGCCGTAGCGCTGAAAGTGTCGCTGCGCGTTGAGCGCCAGCACATGGGCAGCCGACGTCGCGCCGAACGGCATCTGCCAGCTGGAGGTGCGTTTGCCCCCCGGCGGCGACGTCTTGCCTTCCTTCATCAGCTGCTGGAACGTCGCCTCCCACAACGTTCGGAAGCACAGCACGTGGCGGGCCATGCCTGTGGCAATGGCCATCATCGCCGCGATGATGGAGCCGCCGGGCCCGAAGGTGTCCATGCCACCGTTGATCCACGTTGGTCGAATACCCAGCGCACCCTCCAGCGCGGTGACGCCGCCTTCACCCATGCCTGCGATGTCGAGCCCCGGATACGTGGACAGCCCGTCGATGTCGTCGAGCGTCAACCCCGCATCGGCGATCGCGGCCTCGCACGCATCGATGGTGAGCGACAGCGGCGGCACCATCAAGCGGCGCCCGAGGCGCGACGCCCCGATGCCGGTAATTGCGGACTTGTCCTCGAACTTCTCGCCTGCGAGCGGTGGCCGGACAAATCGGCCGAAGTCGTCCGGCGCGATCTCGTCGACGGCCTGCGGTCCGGTCCCCTTCTCGCCGGTGGGCTTAAAGACAGGAAGCCAGACGACTCCGGCCTTGTCTTCGATCTTCTCGAACAGGACCTCAACGGTCTGGCCGATTTCGAGATCGTCGGGATTGCATTCAATGATGTTGGTGGTCAACCGGACTCGCGGATCCTCGACAACGGCAACCTGGGCTACGACGTAGGGCGGAGGCAGATCGGGGAAGCCGAACCGGTGGTTGACGGTGAAGGCGGACAGCGTGGCCCGGCCGGAGACGTCGCGTACGCCCATGTTGCGGCTGCGGCAGTACCGGCACACCGGCTGCGGAGGATGAATCAACGCCTCACAGTCGCGGCACTCCTGGATGCGCAGAACGTCGTCACCGCCCGCGGTCCAAAAGAACTCGTTCTGGACCGTGACTTCTGGCAGCGGTCGCGTCATCGGACGAATCCCGAAATCGCTTCGCTGTCCTCAGTTTTCGGCTCAGGCTCGGTTGTTTCCTGCGCATCGTGATGCGCTGCTCTGTCGCCGGGTGGCCGGTGTTCGCCCATTTCGATGATCGCGTGCACCGGGCAGTCGAGGAGCGCACGCGTGACCGCGTCATGGTCCTCTGCGGGGATCTCGCCGTTTCCCACCAGCGCCGCGTACCCCCAGTCGTCGAGCGAGAAGTACTCGGGTGCGTGCTTTGCGCACGCGCCGAAACCGTCACACATCGTGCGATCGAGTTTGATCCTCATGCAGGCATCACCGACTCCACTTCATACGGCCGCACCGCACTGAAGGCGCCGGAATGGCATGTTTCGCAGCCGTTTTTCAAGTGGGTGGCGACCACCTGCGGGAACTGAGCCAGCAGGCTGGCCGCGACGTTGGTGGCACCGTCCAGCGTCGCGCACGCACCACGGCCTCGTAGCACCACCGACCAGCGTTCCAGCCGGGCTAGGTCCTCCCGTGTCGCGAGCCCGTCGCGCAGCGCCTCAGCGACCGCCGACATCGCGGCCGTGCCGTTGAAGCACGAGCCGCACTGGCCCGCGTTCTCGCGGTCGTAGTAGGCCATCACAGAAGCGGCGACGGCGACCGGGCAGTCGTCGGTGAGGATGGCGATCGCGCCGCAGCCGAGTCCGCTGTTCAGTCTGAGCAGGCTGTCGTGGTCGAGCGTGGCGTCGAGCATGTCGCGATTCACCAGCCCGGCGAAGTAACCGCCCATCAGCACGCCGCTCACCTGATCGGCGGGCACGCCATGCACCCTCAGCAGATCGGTGAATGGCACCCCGTGCGGAATCTCGTATAGTGCGGGCGGGCGCCCGGCCCCGGTGATCGTCGCGAGGAACGTGCCAGGCGACGTCGACGTGCCGTGCCGGCGGAAGGCCGCTGCGCCGTTCCGGTGCAGGAACGGCAGATTGGCCAGCGTCTCGACATTGCTCACCAGCGTGGGAAAACCCGCCACGCCCTCCTCGAAGGGTCGCGGGGGCTTGTCCGTTGGCTTGGCCGGACCGCCGTTGAGGACACGCACCGCCGCGGTCTCCTCGCCTGCCACGTAGCTCGACTCGACCGCGACGACGGTGATCGTCAGCTCGTTGAGAATGGCGGCCCCGACTTCAGCCAGCGCCGTCTCGACAGCCTCGGCGGCCCGCCGATCGGAGACGTACACGTGGGCGCGAGCCGCCTCGACCATCCGCGCCGCCAACCGGAGCCCGTCGAGCACCAGGTGCGGTCGGTGCCGAAGCAGCCACCGGTCCTTGATCGACGCCGGTTCGCCCTCCTCGCCGTTGGCGACCACAACCGCGCCGCCGCTGCGACGGCCGTTGTCGCGCACGGCGCGCACCTTGACAGCCAGCGGGAACGCCGCGCCGCCACGGCCAAGCAGTCCGGACGCGTCGACCTCGGCCAGCAGGTGATCGACATCGTCGAGCGGCTGGTAGCCGCCCTGTTTGCAGTACTCGGTGTAGTTCTCGCTGTCCTCGTCACCCTGCCGCAGTAGCCGCGCATCGATGCCGGGCCACGCCGCGATGGTGAGAGCGGTAGTGGTCGTCATGACCGCCAACCCCCCGCCGATAGGCTGGCGGCCGTGAGAACCGCGGTGGTGCGTATCCGGGTGGACCCGGCCGGACGGCTCACCGGTGCCCAACTAGCCGACGGCATGGCCAACCTCCGCGATCTCGCAACGCCGGCCGGTATCGATGTGCTCGAGAACAACCTCGCGGCGATGCCCGCTGGCCGGCGTGAAGTCGAAATGTTGATGGTCGGCGGGGGAGCCGAGGACCTCAAAGCCACGGCGGTTGCCCTGTGCGCCAAGGCGTTCGGCACCGAACCCGAACCCGGGGTGCTGACGTACATCAGCAGGGGAACCGACGACGACGCCCATGGCGTGCTGGCCGGATTCGGTCTCACCGGCGACATCGAACGTGTACCGGGCGACGACGGTCTCGACGTGGTGAATGTGACCCTGCGCAAATCCGACCTGGAACGCATCCCGGAAAGCCGTATCCACACCGCCTTGGAGGCGTCGCTCAACTGCGAAGTACACATCCGCACTGTGTAACTCCATCTACCCATCCAGGAACTTGAGGATCGCGGGCGCGGCCTGTACCCACGTGTCGAACCTGTTGAAGCGCTTGACCTTGCCCTGCGCCATCTCTTCGCCCGAGCGCTCCCAGGCATCCTCGGGCCACGGCGGGTCGATCAGCTTCGAACCCTTGATCAAGCAGTTCACCTCGAGTGAGGTCCGCTTCGGGTGGTCGTAGTCATTCTCGCCGCCGCGGATAATCAGCGTAGGTACCTTGATGTTCTCGAACAGCTCGTCGTCGACACCGGGAATCGTCTGGCCCGCCTTGGGCACGTACGCGTTGAGCCAGCGCAGCATCACCTTGAGAAACTCGTCGGCGTCGAAGTCGAGAAACCTCTGCTTGTTGGCCGGGTTGTCGGCAATGCGTTCCCGCCATTCGCGGATGTCGGCGACGGCCTCCATCCGGTTACCGCGAAACGCGAGAAGGCTCGGCACGACGTAGTGGGACCCCAGAACGAAGGACCCATACATCCCGCCAACGATGTTCCACACCACAAGCTTCCGCACCATCTTCGGGTAGAGCATCGTGGTCAGCATCGAGTCACGCGCTCCACCCGAACCGCCTGCGATGATGCACGGCGCAATGTCGAGCCCGGTGATAAGTGCGTGCAGCGTCTCGGCGCGCATGTGGGATTCGGTTTGCCCGTAGAATTGGACCTCGGACTTTCCGCAGTTGGGCCGGTCCCACAGCAGGACGCGATATCCGCCCTCGACCAGAGCCTCGGCCAACGGCCGCAGCCCCTCGATGTCCTTGCTGAATCGGCCGCCGGGCGTTAGGGCGATGTAATCCCCTGAGTCGCCGAGGAGTTCGTACACGACGTTGCCGCCGTTGATCTCGATGGACTTCTCTGTCATGCCATCACCAATACGTCTTTTCCGACCACCCGCACCGGATAGGTGCGGATGCTCCATTCGGGTTTAACAGCGGTGGTGCCGGTGGCGAGTTCGAAACCCCACTGGTGCCATGGGCAGTAGATGAATTCGTGATCGCGAACCATGACAGCGTCGCCTGGCACGTTCTCGTCCACGATATTGCGACCACGCGTTCGCCCCGAACACAACGGACCACCCTCGTGCGGACAGTAATTCGCGATGGCGTAGAACGTGCCGTTGACGTTGTACACGCCGACACCGTGTCGCCCGATCGGCACCAGTTTGTGTGTGCCCGGCGCGATCTCGTCCACCGTGGCCACGACGTGCTCACGCCCCTGCGCCAGCCGGGGCGGCTTGACCTCGTCTGTCATGTTTTCCCGAGTCGCTTCGCTCCTACCCTCCGAATCACCCTCAAAACACCCGTACCTGGCCCTCAAGGGCCGGACCCGTCTCGGGACGGTGGTATGTCGCGATGCCGTTGCGGAACATTATGTTTTCGCGGGCATGCTCGGGCAGGTGCTTGACCAGCCAGCGCGGGTCGTCGAAGGTCCAGTGCGGGTAGTCCGACGAGAACAACAGGATCTTGTCGCACTCCATCCACTCGAACGCGCGGGACAGCTCGGTCTTGTCCTCGGGGTAGTCCAGCGGTTGGGTGGTGAACTTGATGTGGTCCTTCACGTACTCGGACGGCTTGCGCTTGATGTCGACCCACGAATTGCGGGCTTCGTAGATTGCGTCCATCCGCCACATCAGCGGCAGGATCCACGTGAATGCGTGCTCCACCAATACGATTCGCAGCGTCGGGAAGCGGTCGAAGACCCCGTCGAAGATCAGGCTCATCACCTGGTTCGCGGCCAATAGCGAGTAGGTGACCATGAAGTCGTGGTTGTAGCTGGGGAAGCCGACCGGCGGGATGGGCAGTTCCTCGTGGTGGCCGCGGGACAGGTGGCAGCTCACGGTGATGTCGTGCTTGGTCGCCGCCGCCCAGATCGGGTCATACTTCGGATCGCCCCATGAGGGGCGCGGCTCGGCCTTGATCAGAATCTGACCCATGTAGGGATGCCCGGCCCAGCGCTCGATCTCGCGAGCGCCGTCCTCCGGTGTCTCGATCGCGGCGCAGATGGAACCCCGCCAACGCTCATGCCAGTTGTTGTGATTGTCGAGCCAGTGGTTGGCCTGCCAGTCGTTCAGCGCGCAGCTCATCGCGTGGTTCGCCTCGGGAAAGCGCGCGGGATAGGCGGCGGGCTCGAGGATGCCGATGTCGGAGCCAGCCTCCATGATCAACTGCTTGAACGCGAGGTCGGGGTCACTGCCCGCGAACTCGCCGTCGGCAGGGAACGTATCCGCCCGCATCGCGTACGCGTGCGCATAGTCAGGCGCGTCGTAGTAGATCTGGTCGCCGATCTTGCGCGTCGTGAAGTACTTGCTGCGCCACGGCTCAGGGATGTACTGCGTCAACACCCCGCTCTTGGGAGTCGGATGCACATCGGAGTCGACGCAGCGGACCGCGACCCGCTCGGCAGCGGGCTTCCGTTCTGTGGTTGACGTGACTGTTGAAGTCATCATGGTCTCCCTTGATCGCCAGGTCTTCTATTACTGTGCGCTGACGCCGGCCCCGACGTCTATGCCGTACAGCTGTGCGGCGTTTCGCCAGCACAGCTTGTCGCGCTGCTCGTCGGAATACGACGCTGGCACCTTCAACTCGTTGAGCTGCCAGTGCGGATAGCTCGACCCGTACATCACCATGTCGTCCTTGCCGGTGAAGCCGAACCACTCCCCGGCGAACTCGGTGTCACCCGGACCGTCCATCAGGCCCTGGATGAAGTACGTATGGCCTGGCAGGTAGTCGCTTGGCATCTTCGGCGCCCACGGCGTCTGTTCGAGGTGCGGACGGCCGAAACAGTCCATCCGCCACATGAACGGCGTCAACAGGTCGGCGGCGCCGTCCGCCCACACGAACTTCAAGCCAGGCATTCTTTCGAATACCCCTTCGGCGATCATGTTCATCAGGTGGTACAGGTAGTTGAGCGCCATGAAGCTG
>JAVXWV010000636.1:0-2545 GCA_032230775.1 Mycobacterium sp.
CCGCTCGGAGATGATCGCCCGGCTGGTGTTCGCGATGGGCGGACGCGCCGCCGAGGAGCTAGTGTTCCGCGAGCCGACCACCGGCGCGGTGTCCGACATCGAGCAGGCCACCAAGATCGCCCGTGCGATGGTCACCGAGTACGGCATGAGCTCCAAGCTCGGAGCGGTGCGTTACGGCACCGAGCACGGGGATCCGTTCCTGGGCCGCACGATGGGCACCCAGGCCGACTACAGCCACGAGGTGGCGCAAATCATCGACGATGAGGTGCGCAAGCTCATCGAGGCCGCGCATACCGAGGCGTGGGAGATCCTCACCGAGTACCGCGACGTGCTTGACATCCTGGCCGGTGAGCTGCTGGAGAAGGAAACCCTGCACCGCGCCGAGCTGGCGGCCATCTTCGCTGACGTGAAGAAGCGGCCCCGGTTGACTATGTGGGACGACTTCGGTGGGCGGGTGCCGTCGGACAAGCCGCCGATCAAGACGCCCGGCGAGCTGGCGATCGAGCGGGGCGAGGAGTGGCCGAAGCCCGTTCCCGAGCCTGCCTTCAAGGCGGCCATCGCGCAGGCCAGCGAGGCTGCCGAAGCGGCCGCACGTCAGAACGGCACAAACGGAAATGGCGCCAACGGAACTCCCGCGAACGCGGCGACTCAGCCCGACTATGGCGCACCGGCGGGCTGGCATGCCCCTGGCTGGCCGCCGCAGCAGCCGCCGCCGGGCCCGCCGCCGCAGGGCTACTGGTATCCGCCGCCACCTCATCCGTCTGGCTGGCAGAACCCGAATGTCCCCGCCGGAGCGGCTCCGCCGCCCTATCCGCCGTATCAGCCCTATCCGCAATCCGGCCATCCGGCACCGCAAGGCGGCGTGCCTGCGCCGAATCCAAGCGAGGAGCCGGGCCAGGCGGGTCAGGCTGATAGTCGGCCCAATCCGCCGACACACGGCTGATCACGAACGGAGGCTTCGATGACGATCGCGCGGCCGCACAATAATTCGGACACGTTCATCAGTCCGGTGTTCGACCAGCCGCGCGCCGAAGCAGCAGTTCGAGAGCTGTTGATTGCGATCGGGGAAGATCCCGACCGGCACGGCTTGGAAGACACGCCTGCGCGGGTGGCGCGGGCGTACAAGGAGATGTTCGCCGGGCTTTATACCAACCCGGATACCGTGCTGGACACCACCTTTGACGAGCAGCACGACGAGCTGGTGCTGGTCAAGCAGATTCCGCTCTACTCCACATGCGAGCACCATTTGGTGGCGTTTCATGGAGTCGCCCACGTCGGCTACATCCCCGGCAAGGACGGCAGGGTTACCGGGCTGTCCAAGATCGCCCGGTTGGTGGATCTCTACGCCAAGCGGCCGCAGGTGCAGGAACGACTGACGGCGCAGATCGCCGATGCGCTGATGCGCAAACTGGATCCCCGCGGTGCCATCGTGGTGGTGGAGGCCGAGCACCTATGCATGTCGATGCGTGGCGTGCGCAAGCCTGGAGCGACCACCACCACATCGGCAGTGCGCGGTCAGTTCAAGGTCGATGCTTCGTCGCGAGCCGAGGCGCTGGATCTCATCCTGCGAAAGTGAGCACGACGCGCGTGCAGGTGATGGGAGTTGTGAACGTCACCGACGACTCGTTTTCCGACGGGGGACTGTTCCTCGACCGTGACCGCGCCGTCGAACATGGGCTGACGCTGGCCGCCGAGGGTGCGGCGATCGTCGACGTCGGCGGCGAGTCGACCCGTCCCGGCGCCACCCGGGTGGACGCCCGAGTCGAGTCCGCACGCGTGTTGCCCGTGATCAAAGAGCTTGCCGGACAAGGCATCACGGTCAGTATCGACACCATGCATGCCGAGGTGGCCCGGGCGGCGCTGGAAAACGGCGCCCAGATTGTCAACGACGTGTCAGGAGGGCGCGCCGACCCCAACATGGCCGGACTGATGGCGGACGCGAAAGCGCCGTGGGTGCTGATGCATTGGCGCTCCGTCGGCGCGGACCGGCCACACGAGGTGCCTGCCTACCGCGACGTAGTTGCCGAGGTGCGCGACGAACTGCTGGCCAGTGTCGACGCGGCAGTGCACGCAGGTGTCGATCCCGCGAAGCTGATCATCGATCCGGGCTTGGGTTTCGCTAAGACCGCACAACACAATTGGGCGCTGCTGCGCGCGCTGCCCGACTTCGTGGCCACTGGCATCCCGGTGCTCGTCGGCGCGTCACGCAAGCGCTTCCTCGGCGCGCTCCTTGCGGGTCCGGACGGCGAGCCGCGACCACCAGCCGGCCGCGAGACGGCCACGGCGGTGATCTCCGCCCTGGCCGGCATGTACGGGGCGTGGGGTGTGCGTGTGCACGACGTGCGCGCCTCCGTCGACGCGCTCAAGGTGCTCGAGGCGTGGTCGACATGACTGACCGAATCAAGTTGCGCGGCTTGGCCGTTCGCGGACACCACGGCGTGTTCGACCACGAACGGCGCGACGGCCAGGACTTCGTCGTCGACATCACGGTGTGGATCGATCTGGCGACCGCGGCGGCCAGCGACGACCTTGCCGATACGCTCGA
>JAVXWV010000685.1:0-10112 GCA_032230775.1 Mycobacterium sp.
GTCGCGCGAGTATCTCGTGGGCGGAACGTTCACCGGCACGGTCACCGGCGGGGGCAAGACCACACTGGCTGGCGGGGTGCTGGAGGCCGGCTACCAGATCGGCTGCGGCATCGAACTCGGCCAGGTCCGCCTCGTCGGCCAGGCCGGCATCAGCAGCGCGGGCTCCCGCATTAGCACCATGGGGATTCCGACTGGCGTCACGTTGCCGCTCTCCGGCACCATCGAGATCCACCCCAAGCCGGGCACCGTGTCGACCGTCACCGTCGACAAGAAGACCTTCAAGGCCGCACCCGTCCGCGTCACCCTCAAGGACACGCACATCAAGGTCGACGGCTGTGTGGGTCAGTCGTTCCTGCGGTCCTACGCGACGCTGACAAGTTCCACCACCGACACCGACGACGTGGTCGCCTATTACGGCATCACCAAAGCCGTCTGACACCACACATGGACAGGCCCAGGGACGGCCTGAGCTATGTGCTCGCGGTGGGTGCGGCGAGGGAATGAATCGGCGGCTGAGCCGGTTCGTCTACGGCAACACCGCCCATCCGCCGAGAGTCGCCGATGAAGTTTCTACTGATCACGCTCATCACTCATCATCCGGATCCGGTGACGGGTGAGAAGAAGAGTCCGGCCGATCGGCTGCGCGGCGTCATCGACGCCGCGGTGCTGGCCGAAGAACTGGGTTTCGACGGCTTTGCCGTTGGCGAGCGTCACGAGGATCCGTTCATCTCGTCCTCTCCGCCGGTAGTGCTGAGCAACATCGCCGCTCGCACGTCTCAAATCGGATTGTTCACGGCCGTAACGACATTGAGTCTGCTCGATCCGGTTCGGGCTTTCGAGGACTACTCGACCCTCGATAACCTCGCCGGCGGGCGGCTCGAACTCATCATCGGCAAGGGCAACGGTGCGGCACAGGCGGAGTTGTTCCACGTGACCCCCGCCGATCAGTGGGACCGCAACCGCGAAGGCTACGAATTGTTCCGACTGCTGTGGGACAACGACCGGGTGACGTGGGCGGGCCGGTTCCGGCCGTCTCTCGTCAACGCCAAGGCGCTCCCCCGGCCGCTACAGCACAAGATTCGGATCTGGCACGGCAGCGCAACAAGCACGGAGTCCGTCGACCTCGCAGCCCGCCACGGTGACCCGATCTTCTCGGCGAACGTGACTTACCCCATCGAGCCCTATGCCGAACTGGTGCGCCACTATCGCGAGCGGTGGGAATTCTATGGTCATCGGCCCGAGGACGCACTCGTCGGCGCGGGAACCGCAGGGTTTCACATCGCCCCGACATCACAGCAGGCTATCGACGAGTACCGGCTCTCCTTCGAGACACGCCTGGCGTTCCAGCGCCGCGCCGGGCTGCCGGTGGTGTTCGAATCGATCGAGGACTTCGTTGATCGCAGCTCGGCCCTGGTCGGCAGCCCCCAGCAAGTGATCGACAAGGTGGGGCGCTACCACGAGCAGCTCGGTCACGAAGTGATGCATCTCAGCGCCGACGGCGACGGTGTGACGGTCGGTCAAAACCGCCGCAGCCTGGAGCTGTTCCAGTCCGAGGTGGCTCCGGTTCTTCGTGGGCAGATAGCGAGCAGGCCACTGGCCGCGCATTCGGATCGGAAAGAGGTTGTGGTGTGAGCACTTTCGCGCTGGGGATCGAGTTGGACGCCGAGGGAAGCCATCCGGCGGCGTGGCGTCGTGCCAACCATCCGCCGCGCGAGGCGCTGAGCGGGCGCACGCTGACCCGGAAGGTGCGGGCCGCCGAGAACGCCGGGTTCACGTTGGCCACGTTCGAGGATTCGATTCTGCCGCCCCGCAGCGGCATCACGGCGCGTGTCGATGCGGTCAATCGGGCGTCGTTCGTCGCAGCCACAACCTCGACGATCGGGCTGGTTCCTGTCGTCGAAACGACCTATGCAGAGCCGTTCCACACCTCATCGCAGCTGGCTACCCTCGACTACGCCTCACGCGGACGTGGCGGCTGGATAGCAGCGCGCATCGCCGACCCAGCGGCGGGAAGAGCCTGGGGCAGAGGGATTCTCACCGAGGAGGCCGGGCTGGACCGCGAGCAGCGGGATTCCATCAACGCGGTGCGTAGCCTGTGGGATTCGTGGGAGGACGATGCCGTCATCCGCGACTACGCGAACGGCCGATTCCTTGATCGGGACAAGCTGCACTATGTCGACTTCGAGGGCGAGACGTTCACGGTGAAGGGCCCGGCGATCGTGCCAAGACCACCGCAGGGCCAATTGGTCGTGTTCGGTACCGAGGCCGACCGTGATCAGGTTGACGTCGTGCTGATCGCCGAGACGGATCGCGACGCTGCAATCGATGCGGCGAACGCCAGCCGCGGGCTGGCGTTCATCGAGATCGATGTCACGCTCGACACACCACAGGCCGCTGCGTCCGAACGGCTCGCCGCGCTCAACCGATACGAGCATGCTGCTGCGAGCCCACGGCTCGAATACGTCGGTACCACAGAGGGGTTGGTAGAACTTCTGACGGAGCTTGCCGTCCACGCCGACGGCATCCGCCTGTTCCCCACGGTGATCGACGAAGACCTGCTTGCGCTCGCACGCTACGTCCTGCCCACCTTGTTCACGTCGGGCGTGGCACATCGCCCGGTGCCCGGGTCGTCGCTGCGAGGCAACCTCGGCCTCAGCCGGCCCGTCAACCGCTACGCGAAGGTCTGAATCACCGATGAGCTCTTTCGACATCACTCGCCCCGATGCTCACGTGCATTTCGGCGTCTTTTTCCAAGGCGTCAACCACACGACCATCTGGTCGGATCCAGCGAGCGGTTCTCAGATCGACTTCGAGACCTTCCGTCGCATCGTCACCACGGCCGAGCGCGGATTGTTCGACGCCTTCTTCCTCGGCGAGGGGCTGCGACTACGGGAGCAAGACGGCAAGATTCTGGACCTCGACATCGCCGGTCGTCCCGATGCCATCGCGCAACTGTCGGCGCTGGCAGGCATCACGGAACACATCGGTCTGGTGGCGACGCAGAACACCACCTACAACGAACCCGGCGACTTGGCCCGGCGGCTGGCAGGTCTGGACATACTGTCCGGCGGGCGTGCGGGGTGGAACGCGGTCACCACCGACAACGCCTGGACCGGCGAGAACTTTCGACGCGGCGGGTTCCTCGATCATGAATTGCGGTACGAACGGGCCGGTCAATTCATTCGCGCAGCCCGCGCGATCTGGGACTCGTGGTCCGACGATGCCAATGCACCACGGCATGTCGACCTTTCGACGTCACAGTTCGACATCTCCCTCGATGCGACGCTGCCACGCAGCCCCCAGGGGCATCCGGTCATCTTCCAGGCTGGAGACTCGCCGACGGGCCGTGACTTTGCCGCGGCAAACGCCGACGTCATCTTCTCGCGCCACGGCACCCACTTCGACGACGCGCTCGCGTTCGCCAATGACATCCGCAGGCGGCTGCTCGCAGCCGGCAGGCCTGCGGACGACATCAAGATCCTTCCTGGAACCCAGATTGTGTTGGCGGAGAAGGCATCGGAGGTCGAGGACAAGAGACGTTGGGTTCTCGGGGGCCAGTTCACTGGGCAGACCGCGTTGTCGCTCGTGGGTCTGGTCTGGGGGCGTGACCTCTCCGACCGCGACCCGGATGGTCCACTCCCCGAGGATGATCCGGTGCCTGCACCGATCTCGGTGACGCGCGGTGCGGCAAGGGACGGCAAGGACCCGGTCGCCATCGCAAAAGAGTGGCGTGCGCTCGCAGAAGCCAAGAACCTGTCGCTGCGCGAGGTGGCCATCGAAACGTCGGAGCGATCGGGATTCGTGGGTACCCCGGGTCAGGTCGCCGATGAGCTCGCCCGCTGGGTACGCGCCGGCGCGACCGACGGCTTCAACATCTCGCCGTACATCGTGCCCGGCGGACTCGATGAGATCGTCGACTGGCTGGTGCCCGAACTCCAGGAACGCGGCGTATACCGGACGGAGTACACGTCGACGACCCTGCGGGGTCACCTGGGACTTCGTGAACCGCTGACGCGGCGACAGGGCGCTGAGACCGGCCGAAGCGCCACCGGCTAGGGAAGAAAGTGAGAACCATGACCACTATCGGAGATACCGCAGAAGCGACGTTCGCGGCAGCCTGGAACGAGTGGCACAGTGAGCGGGAACGCTACTTCGGTGACCCGCTCGGCTGGGTCAGCCTCACCGGCTTGTACTGGCTCACCGACGAATTCGAAACCATCGCCGACTTGCCGGGCCGTTGGCGAGCCGATGCCGATGGCGCGTACGTCGAGGGGATCGAGGGAACCGAACGGCTCGAACCGCTCGAGGGCGCGCCGGGGCTGCTCGTTGATGACGGCGATCGCCGTATCGAGGTCATCCGTCGAACCGGTTCGGTGGCGTTGCGGGTGCACGATCCGAAGTCGCCTCACCTGCAGGCCTTCCGGGGTATACCGACCTATCTGCCGGCTGAGCAATGGCGCGTGGTCGGCACCTTCACGCCGTACGAGCAGACAAAGACACTCACGACGGGTGCTGTTGTAGAGGGGCTCGAGCATCACCACAACGCCGTCGGCGTGATCGGCTTCGAATTATCCGGCGCCACTTTGCAGTTGGTCGCATTCGGGCGACCGGACGGCGCGTTGCACGTGCTGTTCACCGATGCGACCAGCGGTGTGACGACATACCCTGCCTGCCGATCGCTTGCGATCGACGGACCGGATGCCGACGGAACTGTGGTCCTCGACTTCAACCGGGCGTCGAACCTGCCATGCTCGTTTACCGACTATGCGACCTGCCCGGTGGCTCCTCCCGAGAACAAGCTTTCGATCGCAGTCGAGGCCGGCGAGAAAAATCCGCGATAATGGAAGCCTGGGATGCGATCCGAGCCCGACGAAACGTACGAAACTACTTGCCCGACTCCGTTCCGAGGCCGATCTGGACCGCATCGCTGAGGCAGCGTGGCGTGCCCCATCAGCGTCGAACCGCCAGCACTGGGACTTCATCATCGTCACTGACCGTGCTCAGCTCGATGAGCTTTCGACAGTGTGGCGGGGCGCGCGCCACATCGCCTCCGCCCCAGCCGCCATCGCGCTGGTTGTCCCCGAACCCCCTGACGAACGCACCAAGCTCATCGACCAGTACGACTGGGGCAGGCAACGACCGCGATGACGGTCGCCGCCACCGACCTTGGCATCGGCACCGGGCACTCCTCGGTCGGCGATCAGGAGAAGGCCCGCGCCATCCTCGGAGTCCCCGACGACCACATCGTGTCGTACCTTCTCGGTATCGGTTATCCCGCCGATCGTGCGCTCAAGCCGATCGCGAAGCCCGATCGGCGCCCCTTCGCCGACGTGGTCCATCGTGGCCGCTGGTAATAGCATGGGCGGATCGCCACGGCTGAAAGTCCTTGTCCCACACGGTATCGGCTTCGAAAAGATGGACACTTCTGGAACGGTGGAGGCGGTTTACTACGAGCCTGGCGACCCGTGGCCACCCGGGCATCTCGACGCGACCGTGGTCGTGGTTGGCTACGAGAACGCCGCGGCTGTTGGCGCCAGGCTTGCTGAGTTGCCGGACTTGCGTCTCATCCAGACCCTCAACGCCGGCTACGAGCAGTGGCTCCCGCTCCTGCCCGACGGTGTGTTGTTGTCCAACGGGCGTGGGGCGCACGGCGGCTCGTCCGCGGAGTGGGTGGTCGCCGCGCTGCTCGCCATCTATCGGGATCTCCGGCTGTTCAACGAACAGCAGTCAGAGGGTATCTGGCGGGAGAAGGACACCGAGACCTTGATCGGCAAACGGGTCGTCGTGCTCGGCGCAGGAGACTTGGCGGCCAACCTCGCATCCCGGCTCGCGCCGTTCGAGACCGACGTGACATTGGTCGGGCGGCGGCCCAGGCCGGGCGTCCACGAGCTGGCAGACATCGACGCGCTTCTGCCTGCCGCTGACGTCGTGGTTGCGATGCTGCCGGGGAACGAGTCGACCCATCACGTCATCGACGCCAAATTCCTTGCCAAGCTGCGCGACGGCACGGTGGTCGTCAACGCGGGCCGGGGCGGCTCGGTCGATACCGACGCCCTACTCGCCGAGCTGACGTCGGGCCGACTCCGCGCCGCTCTCGACGTCACCGATCCCGAGCCGTTACCGGTCGGCCATCCACTGTGGTCGGCACCCGGCCTCCTGCTGACTCCGCATGTGGCCGGCAGCACAGCCGGAGCCTGGGAACGAGCCTGGGCCGTCGCGATGCATCAGATCGAGGTCTTCGCAAGTGGTGGACAGCGACCCGAACCTGGTAGCAGGTCCCAACGCGCCGACGCAACAGCCTGTAAACCGATAATCAGGGGTTCGGCAGGCCGCGTGGCTATCGGTTACGTCAGAAGCACTCCACCAAGGACGACGATCACCACGCCAAGCGCGGCCACTATCCATGGCCAGCCGCTGGCGGGACGGAACATCACCATCAGTCCCCCGTCAGGGGCAGTCAGATAAAGATCGTCGGGCACAACGGAACTTTAGGTCGCCGTGCGGCTGCTCACCGGGCCCAGCGAACGGCAACAACGCATACGCAGTGCCAGCCAGCGTCGCCGATTTTGAATCAGCGTGCTCGAAACATCGAGTAAGCCCGACGGCTGCGGGTGTTAGGTGCCGCCAACGCCCCGATGTAGGGGCGGTTGCGCGCTGGTGAAGGGGTGGTAGCGGTTCAGGATCATCCTGGCGTGATGTCTTGTCGGACCTGTCTCGGTTGAGCACGATCGCATTCATGAGTTATCGCGTGGGGGACGACACATCGCGCCGAGTGATCGACGTGGCCATCGGGATTCTGGTCGGGCTGCGTGGCTGCTCGGACCAGGCGGCCTTTGACGAACTGGTCCAGGTGGTGCACCAAACGGGCATCGGCATCGGACGATTGGCCGCCGGGTTGGTAGCGGTCGCCAGCGGTTCGTCAACTGCGGAGCATGCCGAGGCGTTCACTGTATGGGGAGACCTGATCGACCGCGCCCGCCTGGTTTCGCTGGCCAATTAGGCAGAAACGCCTGCTTGCGCTACTTCTTGGCCGCGTTGGCGGCCATCTCGTTGGCGAGGGACGCCGCCTCGTCCTTGATGCTGTAGCCGCACGCCCATGCCTCGATGACGACGTTCGACACCACCGACATGGCGTGCTGACATCCCCACCCCTCGGCGTCCTCCTGAGTGGTCATCTGAGTGATCAAGTTGTCCTCGGAGGTGAGGCTGTCGATCTGCCACAGGTACGTCGCGGACTCGTCGTTGACGGAAACCGAGGAGTTCGCACATCCCTGCCACGACGACTTGGACTCGTCGAAGAACTTCTTCGCCTTCTCGGCCGACGGGTAGAGCACCGCGGTCTGCTCCACCCAGTGCTCGTTGTCCTCGCCGGGTTCGCGCGCTATCTGGTCGCGCAGCGCCGTCCATCCGCTGCCGGCATACACCGGCTCCTCTGCGCCGTAGATCGCACCGAGGCAATCGGGGTCCGACACCTCCCCGGAGTGATCGGTCATCTCGTCCAGCTTGCCGGTGACCTTCATCTGCGTGGACCCGACGATGCCGTTGAGTTCGCCAATCGACAGCAGCACGCCGTCGAGCTTGGCCTCGGTCAGCGGAGGCACGTTGACCGGGGCGGAGTTGTGTGCGCGCACCGCTGTGCCGGACACGGTGCTCACGCACCCGGAGAGCAGGACGGACGCCGCGATGACGCCCCCGACGGCGCACGTACGGGTGGCCCTGCCGATGTTGGTCACCGCGCTATTGTGACCGACGGCCGCGGAAAGTGTCGGGCAGGCGTCAATTTTGCTAGTTCTACGCAACGCCGATTTTCTGAAGCATCAGGTTGGCGATGTCGACGGCACCGCGTGCTCCGCCGCCGCGGTCGACACCCGTAACCTCCACGTCCACAACGCAATCCGACGCTACGCCAAGGGCCCGCTGGATCGTCGAGCCGTCGTCATGCAGGACCGCCGCCGAGACCACCGTCGGCTCGACCACGACGTCGGTAATCCGGCTCACCCCGTCGGCACCGTGTTCGGGCTGGTGCAGGACCAGCGTCTGGCCGTTGCACCTGCTCCACTTGTCGGCTGATGCCGCAAAGAATCCCTTCGCGTCGTCGGCCGTTGCGAACCTGACCGCTCCGAAGAACCCTGACAGCGGCGGGCCGTTGAAGTCGCCTCCAGCCCACGATTGACTGGCCACCTCGCGCACCGGACTGGCGGCATAGACGACCTTCTGCAGTCGGTACCCGGCGCTCACGCATTCGGCGGGCGTCGCATCGGCTTCGCCGACCCCCTGCAGCAGCATGTCGGCACCGCCGACGACGAGCTGACCCGTGAAACCAGGGCCGACGCCCATGGTCGTGGTTAGCTCCGCAGAGGTTGGCAGGACTTGGTTCAGCGGACGCGACACGGAGGGCTTGGCGGCCTCCTTGATGCGGACGACAGGCGGCGCGCTGTCAACAGGCGTCGACGAGCATCCCGCGAGCACTGCGCACGCGGCCGCGATCGCGATGCCGCACTCTGGTCGTCTCATGTAATTTCCCATCCGCCCCTGGCGTAACACCTGAATAGCATGTCGCCCGCGGGCTCGATGGCGTTTCACCCGACCTTGTCGAGCATTACCTGGACTAGGCGGACCGCCGGTGTCGGCACGGTTGGCCGCCGCTCGCCCTGGGGCGTGATGGCCAGTGAAACTTCGACGACGGTGTTCGCCCGCACGCCGATCGCACGCTCGTACGTCGCGGCCTGGACATTCGTCCCACCGTGGGTGCGGGCCGTGGCGGACAGCACCATGTTCGCCACACTGACCTCGCTGACGTCGGCGTCGATCTCCGGTTTCGTCTCGCCCCAAGGTCGCTTGACGACGGAGACGCCGTCGCACTGCTGCCACCGCCGCACGAACGACTCGAAGGTGGCCCGCGCCGCGTCGGCCGTCGACAACCGCACCACCGCGGCGTCGGCACCCGAAATGTCGACCCCCGCGTCCCAGTTGAAGTAGCTCTGCCTGGCGACTTCTAGGACCGGCGCAGGCTCGTAGACGATCCGTGGCGCGGTCTCTGTGACGGCAATGCACGCGATCGGCGTCGCGTCCGTCTCGGTGCGATAGCCGTCTGGCAGGATCTCGACGTTGCCGATGAAGGGTCGGAACCCAAACGTGCTCAAGGGGTTTCCGACTGCTGCAGTGACCTCGTCCTCGGTTGGCAGGATCTGGACCGCTTTGGCTGCCTGCCTGGCGGAGCCAGTGACCGTATGCGCGCAGCCGACGAGCGACAGGAGCACAACCAAGGCAACTGCCGCCCAACGCCTCTGGGCTATTTCTTGGCCTTGTCTGCGGCGGCGTCTGCCGATAGAGCCGCGACGAAGGCCTCCTGCGGAACCTCGACCCGGCCGATCGTCTTCATCCGCTTCTTGCCTTCCTTCTGCTTCTCCAGCAGTTTGCGCTTACGCGTGATGTCGCCGCCATAGCACTTGGAAAGCACGTCCTTGCGGATAGCCCGGATGTTCTCGCGCGCAATGATTCTCGAACCGATCGCGGCCTGGATCGGCACCTCGAACTGCTGGCGAGGGATGAGCTCTTTGAGCTTCGTGGTCATCTTGTTCCCGTACGCCGCGGCCGAGTCCTTGTGCACGATGGCGCTGAATGCGTCGACCGGCTCGCCCTGCAACAGAATGTCGACCTTGACCAGATCGCCCTCCTGCTCGCCCGCTTCTTCGTAGTCGAGGCTGGCGTAGCCGCGAGTGCGGGACTTCAGCGAGTCGAAGAAGTCGAAGATGATCTCGCCAAGCGGCATGGTGTAGCGCAGCTCCACACGCTCCGGCGAGAGGTAGTCCATCCCACCCAGCTCTCCGCGGCGCGATTGGCAGAGCTCCATGATGGTGCCGATGAACTCGCTTGGCGCGATGATCGTCGTCTTGACGACGGGTTCGTAGACCGCGCGGACCTTGCCATCGGGCCAGTCCGACGGATTGGTCACGACGATTTCCGACTCATCTTCCTTCACCACCCGATACACGACGTTCGGCGACGTGGAGATCAGGTCCAGATCGGACTCGCGCTCCAACCGCTCGCGAGTGATCTCCATGTGCAGAAGCCCGAGGAACCCGCACCGGAAGCCGAACCCCAACGCCACC
>JAVXWV010000701.1:0-5643 GCA_032230775.1 Mycobacterium sp.
GGCACGTACCGGCGACATGCCCGGGGGAAAGACGTCGGTGCCGCATCCCTGCTGGGCACCTTCGCGCAGTACGGCACCGTTTCGGAAACCTCGCTGGTCAGGATCGACGAAGACCTGCCGCTGTCGCGGGCCTGCCTCCTCGGCTGCGGGGTCACCACCGGTTGGGGCTCGGCGGTCAACACCGCCGACGTCAGCCCCGGCGACACGGTCGTCGTCATGGGCTGCGGGGGTATCGGCAGCGGCGCCATTCAAGGCGCACGATTGGCCGGTGCGGAGAAGATCATCGTGGTCGATATCGCGGAAGGCAAGCGCGACAAGGCGTTTCAGTTCGGCGCGACGCACTTTGCGACGTCTATGCCGGAGGCCACGGCGTTGGTCGCCGAACTAACCCGTGGCGTCATGGCGGATTCGGCCCTGGTCACGGTCGGAGTGGTCGAAGGGCCGATGATCAACGAGGCACTCGACATCGTCCGCAAGGGCGGTGCCGTGGTGTTGACGGCGCTCGCATCGATGGCCGACGTGACACCCACGCTGCCGATGGCGCTGTTCACACTCTTTCAGAAACGACTGCTGGGCAGCCTCTATGGCGAGGCCAATCCGCGGGCGGACATCCCGAGACTGCTCAGCCTCTACCGCGAGGGCAAGCTACTGCTGGACGAGACGGTCACCACCGAGTACAAGCTCAACGACATCAACGAGGCCTACGACGACATGCTCGCGGGCCGCAACATCCGCGGTGTGGTCATCCACGACCACTGACAGCGGCTAGTCGGCGTTAGATTGCGCAGCGTGCGTCTCAATTGCTGGCACGTGCGCGCAGCAGACGAGCGAGATCGTCGCGGTCAGCGATGCCGAGTTTGGTGAAGATGCGGTAGAGGTGTCCTTCAACCGTACGAGCGGAGACGTTGAGCCGATCGCCGATTTCGCGGTTGGACAGGCCCGCCGCGACGAGCGTGGCGACTTCGCGCTCTCGGTCGGTGATTTGCAGCGGCCGTTCGATGGCGGCGGTCGCCGGAGAGCGCAGGTCGCACTGGCTGGCGCGCCAGTGGGCATGCGTCGAGGACTCTAATTCCTTGATCCGCGTGCCTGCGCGAGCGTGCTCGCGTGCTGCTTGGGCGGCGGCGTCGGCGGCCATCGCCATTGCCCCGAGTTTCTCCAAGCCGTCGGCGGCATCGTCTAGTTGGTCGCCGTCGTGGTCGGCCAGGCCGCGACTGTGCGCGGCGACGGCCGTGGCCAGCGGACTGCCCAACAGCTTGGCGAGTTCGCGAAGTCGCGCAGACGGGGAGCGGTCACCGAATCGCACAGCGGTGTGCAGGGCGTGCATCTCGACGGGCAACATGTCGGCATGTCGTGCGAGCTGCGCAGCCCGCTCCGCATGCACTCGGGCGGCGGTAGTTTCACCGACCGCAGCACGTTCCCACGCTCGCGCCAATTCGAGTTCAGGCCAGAAGACCGCCACCTGCGGCCCCACAGAGGCTTCAGCTTGACCCAACGCGGCCACCGCCGCGGTTGTGTTTCCGCGAGCGGCTTCGGCCTGAGCAAGCCAGGCGGCTACCAGCATGACCCAGCCTCGCGGAAGCACCTCAGTCATCACCGCAAGTGCGCTATGCAGCTCGTCGCACGCGTTGGCCAATGCGCCGCGACCAAGATCGACGCGCCCGGCCATGGCGTCGACAATTGAATTGGCTTGCGCTTCACCGGCTGTCATGTGACGGTAGCGGGCGCACACCTTCTCGGCTGCGGTGAAGTCCCCGGCGGCCGTGAGAGCCAACACCTCCGCCAGGCCGATCGCGAACCGTTGCAGTCCAGACTCACACCGCTGCGCGGCGGTCAGACCCCGCTGGGCGATTACCGGCACCTCCGCGAAGCGGCCGCGCAGCGCCAAGGCGCCGGCTGTAGCGGAGGCAATCCACACCATCGCCAATGGGACCAGGTCCGGCGCTGCGCACGCGGCCAAACCTATCGAGATGGTCTCGGCCAGCCGACCCGCAAAGAAGTCGAACGACACCTCCATCGCCGTCACCAAACCGAGCATGGTTTCCGACGCGACGCGGTCGCGAACGAGTGCCAATATTGAGCGTGCCGCGTCGACATCCCCGCATGCCCAGTACAGGTTGGCGGCTCGGGTGCAGCCCCAGCGCACAGTCGCCAACGCGTCGCTGCCGTCGGGTTCAAACGTGGCGAGCAACGATTCTGCCTCCTCGCCGCGACCTTGCCAGCTCATCGCCTCTGCCAACACGATCGCCGCCTTCAGGCCTCCACCGTGATCGTAGGCAAATCGCGCAAGCTGTTCTCCCAGTAAGACGTTCGACATGGTCACTGCACTTGCTGCGGCATGGGTGATGGCGGGCAGGTCTGGGTCTATGTCGCTGCGGGTCATCAACTGTGCCAGCGCAATCTCCGAACGCACGTCGGCTCGGGCGCCGGGGGCGCCCGCCGATCTGGCCCGCTGGAGAAACTCCGAGAGGTGCTGGGCCAGAAGGGTGTTGAGTTGTCGTGATCGCGCGACACCGCCGCGTTTGCGCACGACGTCGCGCATAACCGGGTGTCCGAGCCGGGCTATTGTGTGCGATCCGTCGGCGACCAGCTGAATTGCACCTCGGCGCTCCGCGCGAGCAACGGCGTCCGTGTCGCACAACTGGCGCAGTATGTCCCAGTCCAGCACCTCGGCAGCGGCAACGATTTCAACGACTTCGAACTCGTCGGCGGCCATGGCCGTAAGACCAGACTCCAAAAGGTCGTTGAGGTCCGCGCCCACCTGCAGCGGGCCCTTCAGGTACCACTCGCCGCCGTCTTGGACCAGATTGCCGTTCTCCACAGCGGCGGTCAGCAGACCGCGCAGCACCAATACAATCCCGGCGGAGAGATCATGCATCTTGTCGATCACGCGACCTGAAACCACACCCTCGAGCACCGCGCATACGAGCTCTCCGGTCTGCGCCCGTGTGAACGGCTGGATGTCGATGCGCATCAGGTGCTGCTCTTTCCACAGAGCTGTCACCGCGTCGGGAATCTGTTCACCGGAACGAATCGTCACGATCATCTTTGTGGCGCCGCTCGCGGCGACCTGATGAACGAACAACGCCGACAACCGATCAAGTAAATGGGCGTCATCGACAACCATGAGCAGATCTGTCTCGTCGGCCAACGCACGGTGCGCGGCGGCCAACAACACCGCCGGCTCGTGGGGTTCCTCCACGGTCACCCAGCGCTGCAAAGCCGCCAGCGGGACAGCGCGCGCTGTTTTCGTGCCGAGTACGAACCGTTCCTTCAGCCCACGTGAATGCAACTCGTCTGCCAGGGAACGGGCCAATGCCGTCTTTCCGACTCCGGCTTCACCAATGAGGACAACACCGCGATATGCAGAGTGCTCTTCGAGCACGTCCAATGCGCGCTGAATCTCTCGGGTACGGCCGACGAATGGCCATAGCAACACCAGTCGTCCCCCTCTCCTCGACCGGGAACCGACCGCGATCTACTACCCCCGAGCCATGAATTTACTCCGATCTAGCCAACCGTCAGCCACTAAACGGGCAGCTCACAGGGGTTTCACAGCGGCGATCACCACGCGAGATGCCTCTGACGGCAACGCTCCATGATCGCCTGTCTGCACGTCGTCGGTGAAATCTCAGTTGTTCCTGCTGCGGCTACATATCCGGCGCCTTGCATTCGGGCGGTCTGCAGCGAGGCGCCTTTAGCACACGACTGCGCCGTCAGCTGCAACGCGGAACGCCTGAAGACAGCAACGCGCAGAACGTCGGTGCCACAACGGTTTACGAGCAACCGAACATGACGGTAGGCCCAGGGACCAATCGTCTGCCAACGAACAAGCCCTGCGGCGCCGATCGAGGCTGCGCTGACCATGTTTCGGGATCTGACAGAGCAGCTGTGGGTGAACGGTTGGTGGCGGGGCTGGCGCTTGGCGACGAGCCCTGTGCGCGGCCAACAAAATTAGAGTGGTCAATTACTCTAGGTCGCCCTCGTGGTAGCTCTCTAACGTCAGAGGTCGGCGGGTCCGATTCTCTCTCCACCTACCGAATAGATCGCTTCCTTGCGGATTGCTGGGTTGAGGTGGAAAGGATTTCCGATGTCGCAGCTAACCATCGTGAACAGATCCCAATTGCTAGCCGCCGCAACGGCGATCACGGCAATGGGATTCCTCACGGTCTCACCCCCCGTGCAGGCGCACCCGATGCTCCCTCTCGCCCCGGCCTGCAACCAGTATGTCTTCAACGGGGATTTTGCGCTCAAGCAGTCCTACGGTGGCGTCGTAAGTTTCAACTCGACCGGACCAGCTGCCAGCGGAGTGGCTCTAAACGGGCAGGATTCTGGCTTAGTTACGGGCGGAATCCAGGGTCGCAACGTCGACTTCACGATCGATTGGGGCGGCCAACGCCCAGACGTACGCGAATATACCGGCACTGTGGGTGACGACGGCCTCGTGCACAACGGTGTCATGGGTGGTGTTATTTCCTGGGACTCCACACGTCCGCTCGGGTGCCAAAATCTGTCAGAGCCCGTGACAGAGGTCCCAAATCAACGCGTGATTCCCCCCGTTGTGGCTCCGATGACCACGGGCACCCCGTCGCCCGCCGACGTGACAGAGCTCCCAAATCAGCGACGCGTGATTCCCCCCTTCGCTCCCGCGACGCCAACCCCGTAGCAATGATGGTCGCTTGGCGACGAGTCCTCTGCGCGGTCAACGAAATTAGAGTAGTCAATTACTCTAGGGCGCCTTCGCGGCAGCTCTCTAATGTCAGAGGTCGGCGGGTCCGATTCTCTCTCCACCTACCGAGTAGATCGTTTCTTTGCGGATTTCTGGGGTGAGGTGGAAAGGATTTCCGATGTCGCAGTTAACCATAGTGAACAGATCGCAATTGCTCGCCGGTGCAACGGCGATAAGCGCAGTGGGGTTCCTGACGCTCGCACCGCCCGTGCAGGCGCACCCGATGCTGCCGTTCCCTCTGGCCCCGGCCTGCAGCCAGTGGGGCTTTCCCGGCCTTTTTGCGCTCAAACAGACAGTGTTGGGTCAGACGGTGAGCTTCACCGCGACCGGACCAAATGCCAACGGAGCAATGGCTGAAGCGAACGACGGCGAGTATCACGGCCCAGTCACTGGCGGCATCACAGGTGACAATCTCGACTTCACCATTCCCTGGCGCGGCAGGGGAGCACCGGATGATGCGGCGCTCCTTTCGAAAGGCCGCTATCAAGGCTCCGTGGGTTCCGACGGCTTCGCACACGGTGAAACCCATGACGAGTTGGCAAACGACCACTCGCACTGGGACTCCACAGTTCCGCTCGTCTGCATGACAACCGCGGCACCCGCGGCGGGCGCGGCAGCCCCACCCGCTCCGGCAGCAGCACCCGCTCCTCCCGCTGCCGCTGCCGCCGCCCGCTTGGGCGTCAACGCCACCGGGCCGACCACGTTGAAAACCGGAATGACCAGCGGCTACACCGTGACCGTCAGCAATCCGGGGGAGCTCAGCGCGCCCGTCGAGCTGTTCATCAGCTTTAACGGCAACCTGCGGCAGACCGGCCAGCCCGCGCCCTCCGGCGGTTTTGACTGCACGGTCAACAACTATGCCGGCGGCACTTCATCGGTGCACTGCACCGTCGGGCAGTTTGGCTCGAAGGCGACAG
>JAVXWV010000707.1:0-4436 GCA_032230775.1 Mycobacterium sp.
AGCACGGAAAGCCGCCATCACCGCGTCCTTTTCGTCACTGGGAAGACGGCCGTGCATGAGCCCGAGCCGCAGCCCGGACAGCTGGCCACGCTGCAGGCGGTCGAACAACTCGACCACTGTGGTGGCGGGCGGACCGCTGTCGTCCTTCGCGGGCTTGTCGCTCTCGTCGATGCGGGAGGCGACGACATAGGCCTGGCGACCTGTGCCGACCTCTTCGGTGATGCGCTGCCAGGCGCGGTCGAGCCATGCCGGCTTCTCCTTGGTGAAGATCGTGTTGGTGGCGATGGGTTGGCGGCCGCGTGGCAGCTCGCGCAACGTGGACGTCTCCAGGTCGCCGTAGACGGTCAGCGCGACCGTGCGCGGAATCGGTGTCGCGGTCATCACCAATAGATGTGGCGTCAGGTCCGCTGGGGCCTTGGCACGCAACCGGTCTCGCTGCTCAACCCCGAACCGGTGCTGCTCGTCAACGACGACCATGCCAAGCCGCTGAAACTCGAGGCCTCTTGCAGTAACGCGTGTGTGCCGATGACGATCCCGGCATTGCCCGTCGCAACTTCGTCGCGTACCTCACGTTTCTGTTGGACAGACATGGACCCGGTCAGCAACGCGACGCGCGTTGCAGTGTCGACGCCGCCCAGCTGACCGGCCATCGCCAACGGCCCGAGAACGTCGCCGATGGAGCGAGCATGTTGGGCGGCAAGTACTTCCGTCGGCGCCAATAACGCGCACTGATAGCCGGCATCGATCATCTGCAGCATTGCCAGCACCGACACGATCGTTTTGCCCGACCCGACCTCGCCCTGCAGCATGCGGTTCATCGGACGACTCGTCGACAGTTCGTCCGACAGCACCTCGAGCACTTCCTTTTGGCCATCGGTCAACTCGAACGGCAATTGGTCGCGCATGGAAGCAAGGAGACCGTCGTTTTCCGGTGGCGCGACGGGACCGGATTCGCTCAGTTCGCTGTAGCGCCGCCCCACCAAGGCCCATTGCAGCCCAACCGCCTCGTCGAACGTGAGCCGGGCCTGGGCGCTCTCGCGCTCGGCCGTGTTCTCCGCGAGGTGGATGGCGCGTAAGGCTTCGTCTTCGGTTATCAGATTCCTCTGCCGCAGAATAGGTTCCGGCAGCGGCTCGTCGATCGGATCGAGCACGGCGAGCACCTGACGCACACACGCGTAGATGTCCCAGCTCTGCACTTTGGCGTTGGCCGGATAGATCGGAAAGAACTCTCGTTCGAATACCGACAACAGCTCGTCGTCGGTTGCGCCAGACATCGATGCGATGGTTTTCAGCGACTTGGTGCCGATCTGCCTGCCCGTCGGCGACTCGAGAACGAGAAACGCCGGATGACTCAATTGCATTGTGCCCCTGAAGTATTTAACTTCGCCGGAAAGCATCAAGCGCGTGTCCTTGGGCAGGTTTTCGATCATGTAGCCCGCATTGAAGAACGTGGCGGTGACCTCGGGCCGTCGATGCCCCAGGGTGACGCGCAGCCATTTGGGCTTCTTCATTTTCTTTGTCTTGGGGTCGAACCTCGGCTTCATGTCACCGACTTTGGTAGCCGTGATGACGTCGACGAACGTGACGTGTTCGCCTTCCTCGAGCTCCTCACCCTCGCCGAGCACCGTCATTCCGTCGCTGTACTTGCGTGGGTAGTGGCGCAGCAGGTCGTTGACGGTGCGGATGCCGAAGTGCTCCTCCAGCGGACCGGCTGCCTTCTTGCCGAGAACGTAGTCCAGCCGGTCGGTCAGCACGGCCACGGCTACTCCACCCCGATCAGCAACGCGTCGCCGCGATGGTCGGTGTGGTAGGTCACCAACTCGGTGCCGAGATGCTGGGTGTGGACATGGGCCCGCAGCGCGTCACCGACGCTGCCGTCGACCCCTTCGCCTGTCAGCACGGTCACAAGCTCACCGCCCGCGGCCAGCAGCAGGTCGATCAGGCCCGCGGCGGCGGCGGTGACGTCGTCGGCGACGATCAGCACCTCATCACCCGCGATCGCCAGCCCGTCGCCCGGCGTACAGGTACCCGCCCACGTCAGAGCCTCCTCGGCGGCCACCCGCACCGAGCCGTGCCGGGCGCCCGCGGCCGCACGGGCCATCGTGTAGCCGTCGTCGACGGCCAGCCGCTCGGCGTCGTGCACCGCGAGCGCGGCAAGACCCTGAACCATCGAACCGGCGGGCACCGGCACGACGTCGATGCCCCATCCGATCGCCGCGGTACAGCCCGCGACAAGTTCCTCGGCGGCGACGTAACCGTTGGGCAACACCATGATCTGCCCGGCGCCGGTGTTGACGAGACCGTGGAGCAGTTGCTTGGCGCTCACAGGTGCGTCGGCATCTGGCCGCAACACATGCGCACCCTCGCCTGCGAACAATTCTGCGGCGCCGTCGCCGTCGACAACGGCGAGCACCGCGCGTTCCCGGCTCCACCCACCGGCCGGTCGCGCGCCGACACCGCCCGATAGTGAGGTGATCTGAATACGGCTCGGTGTGCCGACCGATAAGGCCGCCTCAACCGCAGCACCCGCATCGTCAGCGTGGACGTGTACGGAGTAGTGGCCTGCTCCGTCCGCCGACGCGGCGATGGCCACCGATTCGCCAAGCTGTTCCAGGCGCTCGCGAAGTGTCTCCACGCCGCCGGCGTCGCAACCGTTCAGCAGGTACATCACCTCGAACTGCGGCGCAGCGGCGTCGGTCGGTGCGGCGTCGGTGTGGGGCGGGGACGGCACGTATTCGTGCCGGTGGCGCGCACGCCCGGTCAGCGTGGTGCTCATCGCGTCCAGCAGCACCAGCAGGCCACGTCCTCCGGCGTCCACCACGCCGGCCTCGGCCAGCACATCGAGCTGCCCGGTGGTCTTGTCGAGTGCGACGGCCGCGGCGTCCGCGGCGGCGGACACCACCCCGGCCAGGTCGGCGCCGTCGGCGCCTGCATCCTCTGCGGCGCCCGCCGCGTCCTGCAGCACCGAGACGATGGTGCCCGGCACCGGCTCGCCCATCGACGCGACGACCAGCCCGACCCCGTGGCGCAGGGCCGCCGCGAAAACGGGGCCGTCGATATCGGCCAGCGCCCCGTCGCGATCCGCCGCGGCAGACGAGACCACGTCGGCCAGGCCTCGCAAAATCTGCGAAAGGATGACGCCGGAGTTGCCGCGGGCGCCGTGCAGCGCGCCTGAGGCCAGCGCCGCGGCGACCTGCTTCACGTCGTCGCTGTGGGAGTGCGTGTCGGCCTGCGCCCACGCCGAACGCATGGTGAACAGCATGTTTGTCCCGGTGTCGGCGTCGGCGACGGGGAACACGTTGAGCCGATTGATCTCGTCGGTGTGGGAAATCAGGTCACCGACGGCGGTGTGTGCCCAGTCCCGCAGGGCGGAGGCGTCAAGCCGCCGAGCCGACATCGAAACCTCCCAAGCTTGTGCCGCCGTGGGCGCCAGCCTAGCCATCCGAGCCGACAGCCCCTGCGACAACGGCGGTGGCTGTGGAGTCGGCGGGCCGAGGGCATTTTGGCGATACCCCAAGCTGCCGGTATCCTGGTCAGGTTGTCGGGTTCACCCGCGTCGGTCTCCGGCGAAAAAACCCAGACCCCCAAGAACTGATCCGAGGAGTTCCACATATGGCTGCCGTCTGCGAGATCTGCGGGAAGGGCCCCGGCTTCGGCAAGTCGGTGTCGCACTCCCATCGCCGGACCAGCCGTCGCTGGGATCCCAACATTCAGACCGTGCACGTCGTGACCCACGCCGGCGGCAACAAGAAGCGCATCAACGCGTGCACCTCGTGTATCAAGGCCGGCAAGGTCGCGCGCGGCTAATTTCTGCCGCACTTCACGCCCAAACCAACGCTTGGGCGGAAAAGATCGAGTAGAAGTCTCCAGAACGTCGATCTCGGCGTGGCAATTCGCCGGGTGAGAGCGCCTCGGCCCAGTAGCCTGACCTGGCGCCGGCTTGCGCGCATACCGAGCGGAAGGGTCGTATCCATGTTCGGGAATGCGGTCAAAATTGTCGTCCGCGGGGCACTGGCCGCCGTGGCGATACCCGCGATCGGCCTCGTCACGGCGCCTCTTGCCGCGGCTGTCGACGCACAGGCACTGGTGGGAGCGTGGGCGGGTGCCCCGGTGCTCGGAGGGTTGGGTGATTGCGGGACGGGGGCGGGGGTCATCGCCTTCTCCCCAAACGGCGTCTACCGTTACGTCGCCGGCTCTGACGGCTGCGGGATGGTCATGATCGACGGACGCTATGAACTGCAGTCCGACGGAGGCGTATTACAGCTTTCGATCGAGGAATGCGGAGACCCGGGCTGCCCGCCGGGGCCGACGACGGTGACCGTCAGCGCAACGGGCCCCGACACCATCGTCCTCAATGGACAGCCCTATCTGCGTCAGCACGACTGACCCGTCAGCCGGGCAGGCGCCAGTCGATCGGGTCGGCGCCCATCTTCTCC
>JAVXWV010000724.1:0-3436 GCA_032230775.1 Mycobacterium sp.
TTTCGTCTCTATTGGCCCCTCTGGGCATCGAGCACAGCGTGCAGTACCGCCGCGGCGTGCCGCCGGTGGTCAACGAAGAGATCTCGACGCGCATCCTCACCCACGCGATCGAGGCGATCGGCCCCGATGTGCTGTGCGACACCCGGCAGTCCGGTGGCGGCGAGGACTTCTCCTGGTATCTCGAGGAGGTGCCCGGCGCGATGGCGAGGCTGGGCGTGTGGACGGGTCGAGGTTCACAGCTCGATCTGCATCAGCCGACGTTCGATCTCGACGAGCGGTCGTTGCCGGTGGGCGTTCGCGTGCTGACCAACATCGTCGACCAAGCCGCCGCCTTCTAACTTCTAACTGCCGCGAGCGTGCGTGTCTGCCCGCGGACACGCCGTGGATGGCGGACAGTTGCGTCACGCTCGAGCCGCGTGAGGGTGCGTGAAATGCGCACAACCCGCGGCGTGTCGCGTACAGACACGCTCCCCCTTGCACGCGGGGAGGTGCCCCAGCTCGCGGGGACGGGGTTAGGTGCCGGGGCCGATGTTGCGCGCCGGGCGGGTGCGCAGATCGTGCACGTATTCCGTTGGGGCGCCCGCGATTTCGGCTGCATCGGCCATGACGCCGAGGTAGCGCGCGGACGGTATCCCGCCCTCCCACGCGTCGATCACGTACAACCAGGCGAGCACCGGATCGGTGGTGGTGTCCGACGAGGTGCGTTCCACCCGGCACCGGATCTTCTTGTGGACGCCCAGCTCGGAGCCTTCCCAGCGGTCGAGGTTCTTCTCGTCTTCCCTGGTCATGTCGTAGAGCACGACGAAGACCTTCGAGCCCGGGTCCTCGACGACGGTGGCCAGCGCGCCGTCCCAACCGATGTCCTCGCCGCCGAACGTCAGCCGCCAGCCGTGCAGCCACCCCGTTCCCGCCATCGGTGAATGGGGAGCCCGCTCCAGCATCTGCTCCGGATGCATGTTCGATCCGTACGCGGCGTATAGCGGCACGGGGGAAAGCCTAAAGGTTCGCGCGCTGGATCCGGAGCGCAGGAGCGAAGCGACCGGGGATTGGATGGGCGATCAACGGCACGCTTGGCTAAGTTAGGGCGGTGGCAACCCGCATCGTGATCATCGGCGGCGGGCCCGCGGGCTATGAGGCGGCGCTGGTCGCCGCGGCCCGCGGACGCGATGTCGCTGAGGTCACCATCGTCGACTGCGACGGCATCGGCGGCGCCTGTGTGCTGTGGGACTGCGTGCCGTCCAAGACGTTCATCGCGTCCACGGGCGTGCGCACCGAACTTCGCCGCGCAGCCGGCCTCGGGTTTGACATCGCGATCGAGGACGCCAAGATCTCGTTGGAGCAGATCCACAACCGCGTGAAGACGCTGGCCAAGTCTCAGTCGACCGATATCGGCCATCAACTCCTCCACGCTGGCGTCAACGTCGTGCACGGGAAAGGGGAGCTGGTCGACGACACGTCCGGCATGGCCCACCACAGGGTGAAGGTCACCACGATCGACGGCAAGGTCGGTGTGCTCAAGGCCGACGTCGTGCTGATCGCCACGGGCGCCAGCCCACGCGTCCTGCCCAACGCCAAGCCGGACGGCGATCGAATCCTGAACTGGCGCCAGCTCTATGACCTCACCGACCTGCCCGAACACCTTGTCATCGTTGGATCGGGTGTCACAGGTGCCGAGTTCTGCAGCGCGTACACCGAGCTCGGCGTGCCTGTGACCGTAGTGGCCAGCCGCGACCAGATTCTGCCCCATGAGGATTCTGACGCCGCCGCGGTTCTGGAGGAGGCCTTCGCCGGACGCGGGGTGAAACTGGTGAAGAACGCCCGCGCAGACTCGGTGACACGGATTTCCCGCACGCAAGGAGGACAAACAACCGAAGACGGAGTGTTGGTGACGGTGGCAGATGGGCGGACGGTCGAAGGCAGCCACGCCCTGATGACTGTGGGTTCGGTGCCCAACACCGAGGGACTTGGCCTGGAGAAGGTCGGCATCGAGCTCGGGCCGGGCAACTATCTGACGGTGGATCGGGTCTCGCGGACTTCGGCGTCGGGAATCTACGCGGCGGGGGACTGCACGGGGCTGCTGCCGCTGGCCTCGGTGGCGGCCATGCAGGGCCGCATCGCGATGTATCACGCGCTGGGTGAGGGAGTCTCGCCGATCCGGCTGCGTACCGTCTCCGCGGCGGTGTTTACCCGGCCCGAGATCGCGGCTGTCGGGGTTCCGCAGACGGCAATCGACAGCGGCAGTGTGCCTGCGCGAACCCTGATGCTGCCGCTCAACACCAACGCGCGGGCCAAGATGTCGCTGCTGCGCCTGGGTTTCGTGAAGATCTTCTGCCGCCCGGCGACGGGCGTCGTGATCGGCGGCGTGGTGGTCGCACCCATCGCATCAGAACTGATCCTGCCCATTGCGCTCGCGGTGCAGAACAACCTGTCGGTGACCGACCTGGCCCAGACTTTGTCGGTGTATCCGTCGCTATCAGGCTCGATCATCGAGGCGGCGCGACGGTTGATGGCACACGACGATTTGGACTGACTCCACGTAACCTGGGAACGGCGACACGTACCGACGAGTAACAAGGAGTCCTTTCGAAGTGATTGACCCGAACCCCGCACCGGGCAAGGGGCAGACCTTCCTGGGCCCTAAGCAGCGCGAACAGGCCTGGAAGCAGCTCGGCAGCGAGCAGTTCGATGTCGTCGTCGTCGGCGGCGGTGTGGTCGGGGCCGGAGCCGCCCTTGACGCCGCCACCCGGGGTTTGAAGGTGGCACTCGTCGAGGCCCGCGATTTCGCATCAGGGACCTCGAGTCGATCGTCGAAGATGTTCCACGGCGGGCTGCGCGACCTCGAGCAGCTGGAGTTCGGGTTGGTCCGCGAAGCGCTGCACGAACGGGAGCTGTCGCTCACCACGCTGGCACCCCATCTCGTCAAGCCACTGCCGTGTCTGTTTCCACTGACCAATCGGTGGTGGGAGCGGCCGTATGTGGCCGCGGGCATCTTCTTATACGACCAGCTCGGCGGCGCGAAATCTGTTCCGCCGCAAAAGCATTTGACTCGCGCGGGCGCACTGCGGCTGTCGCCGGGGCTCAAGCGGAGCTCGCTGATCGGCGGGATCCGGTACTACGACACCGTCGTCGATGACGCCCGTCACACGATGACGGTGGCGCGCACCGCGGCCCAGTACGGCGCGGTGGTGCGGTCGTCGAGCCAGGTGGTGTCGCTGCTGCGCGAGGGCGATCGCGTCACCGGCGTGAGGATCCGCGACTCTGAGGACGGCGCGATCACCGAAGTGCACGGTCATGTGGTGGTCAACGCCACCGGGGTGTGGACCGACGAGATCCAGGCGCTGTCCAAGCAGCGCGGACGGTTCCGGGTGCGGGCCTCCAAAGGCGTGCACATCGTGGTGCCCCGCGACCGGATCGTCAGCGAGGTCGCGATCATCCT
>JAVXWV010000735.1:0-7093 GCA_032230775.1 Mycobacterium sp.
ACAAAGCGATGTTGAAGACCGGGGTGTGGAATCGCTCCGATACCCAGCCGAATGCGCGTTGCGGCAGCACCCGGTCGCGACCCATCGCATACAGCAATCGCGACACCGCCGCCTGGGCGGCCAGCCCCGAGGCGAACTGGCCGACGATCAACCCGGTGAGGAACACCGCGCCGAAAAGGCTGCCGCCAATGGTTTTTGCGATATCGGAGGCCAGCGATGCCGAGTTGGCGAAGGTCCCGCCAGGCGACACCAATGTCACGAAGTACGTCACCACGATGAATATCCCACCGCCGATCAACGCGACCAACACGATCGCGCGCGGCACATTGCGCTCGGCGTCGTACGTCTCCTCGGTGAGCGTGCTGATGGCGTCGAATCCGAGGAACGAGTACGCGGCGACCGCGGCACCGGCCGCCAGGGCGGAGAAGCCGCTGCCGCCTGTGAACGGCGTGGTGGAAACCAGCGACTGCGACCCGCTGACCAGGTGTGTGATCGACAGGATCACGAACAGCGCCAGGATCAGCAGCTGCACGGTCATCAGCACGAAGTTGGCGCGGTCGGCAACCTTTAGCCCAATCACGTTGAGCGCGGACGTGATCACGATGAAGGCCACGATCCAGACGAAGAACGGCACGCTCGGGAACTGGCCCTGCAAATAGGATCCGCCGATCAGCCAGATGACCAGCGGCAGGAACAGGTAGTCAAGCAGAATCGCCCATCCCACAACGAATCCCAGCCGCGAATCGAGCGCCTTGCGCACGTACGTGTAGGCCGAACCTGCGACCGGGAAGTGCTTGGCCATCAGGCCGTAGCTCAGCGCGGTGAACAACATCGCCACGGTGGCAATCAGATACGACCCAGCGCTGCCGCCGTCGGACAACTCAGCGATGACCCCGAAGATGCCGAGGACGATGATCGGCGTCATGTAGGCGAGACCGAACAGCACCAAAGATCGCAGATGGAGCTGCTTCTGCAGCGTGCCGTGATGTGCCTGGCTCCCCTGGTCCTCGCTGGCGATCATGGCGCTCCTCTCGGTTGCCACCGGGTCGGATCGATCCGGCCCTGGTAGATCGGTAGGTCGATCACCGGATCGTCGGGCGCCATCTGCGACCACATCCGGTTGAACCCTTCCGTGCCCACCTCACGAACCCGGGTGACCGCGTCGAGGTCCACCTCGATCCGAATCAGCCCAGGATCGGCAGTGGGCAGGTCGGCGACGACCGTCCCCTCCGGATCGCACACGATTGATCCACCCGCACCAACCGGGCCCGCGGCGTTGACGCTCAGCATGAACACTTGGTTGACGATCGCGTTCGCCTGCGCGAGCAGCCGCTCCTGCTTGCGGTCCGAGCCGATGGTCTTCACCACGTTGACGACGAACTCAGCGCCGAGCCATGCCACGCTGCGGGTGGATTCGGGAAACCAGGCGTCGTAGCAGATCGACAGCCCGCCGCGGCCGGTGCCCGGCATGTCGAACACCTCGAACTCGTGTCCTGACGACCACGCCTCATATGGCCGCCACGGAAACACCTTGCGATAGCTCGCGACCAGATTGCCGCTCGGGTCGAACACCACCTGCGTGTTGTAGACGTGTCCGCCGTCGCCGAGCTCGGGCACCGATCCGGGAATCAGCCACACCCCGAGTGCCGCGGCCACCTCCCCCAACGCCTGCACACGAGGGCCGTCGAGAGGCTCGGCGGCCGACCGCAGCCAGTCGTTGCCATCCGCTGCGGTGTCACAGTCACCACACAGGTGAATCTCTGGAAAGACCAGCAGCCCGAGATCGGTTGATTCCCTTTGAATTTCCGCCGCTTGCGCGTGCAGCTGGCCGACAGTATCGGCACCGGTGATCGGCGGGTACTGGGCGAGGACAACAGACAGCGTGCGACCCATTCGACCAAGCTAGACCCACAATTCGGTCTCCGCGCCCCGATCGACCGGGCCGCCAAGAATCCTCCAAGGCCCGCCTCAGATGCTGAAGCGCAATCCGGGACTACCGGGGGGACTTCGCACCCAAGGAGAATCATGAGCACCACCCACTACGTGAAGAGGATCATCGTCGGGGCGCTGCTGTCAGGCGGCGTCGCGGTGGCCGGGCTGGGGCTGAGCACGGGCACCGCCCAGGCCTTCAACCCGCAGCCCGACCCGCCGGGCAAGGTGGCATCCACGCACCCGGTCAATCCGGGCGAGATCCACGGCTTCAACCCGCAGCCAGACCCGCCGGGCAAAATCCGCGGCTTCGACCCGCAGCCGGAACCGCCAACAGCCGGCTGATAGGGCTAGGCGTCTTCAAGCAGGTCGGGCGTCACCGCGGACTCGGTGTCGGGGATGCCCTCCTGCTTGGCCTTGCGGTCGGCCATCGACAGCAGCCGCCGAATGCGGCCTGCCACAGCATCTTTCGTCATCGGCGGGTCGGCAAGCCGGCCCAGCTCCTCCAGCGACGCCTGCCGGTGCTCGACGCGCAACTTGCCTGCGGCTGCCAGATGATCGGGCACCGTGTCCCCGAGAATATGCAGCGCCCGCTCCACCCTCGCCGCTGCGGCCACCGCCGCCCGCGCCGATCGGCGCAGATTGGCGTCGTCAAAGTTGGCCAATCGGTTGGCTGTCGCCCGGACCTCGCGGCGCATCCGGCGCTCTTCCCACGTCAGCCTGGTGTCCTGGGCGCCCATCCGCGTCAGCAACGCACCGATGGCCTCCCCGTCGCGCACCACCACGCGATCGGCGCCGCGCACCTCGCGGGCCTTCGCGCTGACCCCGAGCCGCCGCGCCGCGCCGACAAGCGCGAGTGCCGCCTCGGGTCCCGGGCAACTCACCTCAAGCGCCGACGACCTACCCGGTTCGGTCAGCGATCCATGCGCCAAAAATGCTCCCCGCCAAGCGGCTTCAGCATCGGCGACGCTGCCACCGACCACCTGTGCGGGCAGACCGCGCACCGGCCGACCGCGCAGATCGAGCAGTCCGGTCTGGCGCGCAAGCGCCTCACCGTCCTTGGCCACCCGCACCACATAGCGCGTGCTCTTGCGGATGCCGCTTGCCGACAACACGTGCACGACGGCGTTGTAGCCGTAAAGGTCGTAGATGTCCTTGCGCAGCCTCCGCGCGATGATCCCGAGGTCGACCTCGGCCTCCACCACCACCTGGCCTGACACGATGTGCAGCCCGCCGGCGAAGCGCAGCAACGACGCCACCTCGGCACGACGAGCGCTCACCGAGTTGACCAGCAGTCGGCTCAGCTCGTCCTTGACCTCGGCCGTCATCGCCACGGGTCGTCACCTCTCGGTCCGTTCACTGTCGGCGTGGGCACGGTCGGCTCCGAGATATTCGGGGTGGGAGCCATGCCTCGTACACGCACACCCTCCAGAGCCGCGGCCAACCTCGCCGGGTCATGTAAAGGTGTACCAGGTCTGGACACGTCAGCAAACTCAACTTGAGCATCGAGGAGGCTGGCGGTGCGGCGCAACTGCTCGCGCTCACGCTCGCTGGGCACCCGGATGGCGTCGACGATGATGTCGTGCACGGTGAACTCCGGCGCGTGCTGGGCGAGCACGTGAATATGCCGTTCGGCCGAGAATTCCGCCGTCTCCCCCGGCTCGGCCACCAGGTTCAGCACCAACGCGCGGCGGGCCGTTGTCGCCTGCAGCGCCGCCGCCAACTGCGGGACTAGGACATGCGGGATGACACTGGTGAACCACGACCCCGGCCCGAGCACCACCAGGTCCGCCGCCATGATCGCGTCCACCGCCTGCCGGGTGGCAGGCGGATCCCCTGGCAGCAGCCGCACGCGTCGCACCTTGCCGACGGTCGTGGCGATGGCCACCTGGCCGCTGATCACCCGGCTCATCCGCGGATCCGTTTCCAGACCCCAAACGTCGGCCTCGATCCCCAATCCCATTGGGCACATCGGCAGCACCCGGCCATGGATGCCGAGGACGCGGCCCAGTTCGTCGAGCGCCGCCACCGGATCGGCCAGCACCTCGTTCAAACCGGCGAGGATCAGGTTGCCGATCGGGTGGCCTGCCAGCGCGCCGCTGCCGCCGAACCGGTGCTGGATGATCGTCGCCCACAGCCGGCCCTGCGGGCTGTCAGATGCCAACGCCGCCAATGCCATTCGCAGATCTCCCGGAGGCACCACATCCAGCTCAGTGCGTAACCGACCTGACGAGCCGCCGTCGTCGGCGACCGTGACCACCGCGGTGACGTGCGGGGTGAGTCTGCGGGCGGCCGACAGCGTGGCGTAGAGCCCGTGGCCGCCACCGAGTGCGACGATCCGTGGACTCATTCGCGGCCCAGATCCCGGTGCAGCACCCGCACCGTGAGCGATGCGCCGCCCTCCAGGCGGGCCGCCAACGCCTCGGCCATGGCGACACTGCGGTGCTTGCCGCCGGTGCAGCCGATGGCAACAGTCATGTAGCGCTTCCCTTCCCGGCGATAACCTTCGATCACGACACTCAGCAGCTGATGGTAGGTGTCCAAGAACTCCGCGGCGCCCGGCTGACCGAGCACGTAGTCGCGCACCGCCGGGTGTTGACCGGTGTGCGGTCGAAGCTCGTCCACCCAGTGCGGGTTGGGCAGGAACCGTACGTCCATCACCGTGTCGGCGTCCATCGGCAGCCCGTATTTGTACCCGAACGACTCAACAGTGACGTTCGTGTGCGCAACATTCTCGCTGCCGAATGCGCGCTCGATGCTTTCGCGCAGCGCAGGCACGGACAGAGTCGACGTGTCGATCACCAGGTCCGCTACGGCTCGTAGCGGTGCGAGCATCGTCCGTTCCGCGGCAATGCCTTCGGCGAGAGTCTGATTGCCCTGCAATGGGTGACTGCGCCGGTTCTGCTCGTAGCGGCGCACCAGGATATGGTCGGAGGCCTCGAGGAACAGCACCCGCGGGGTGATGTTGCGGGTGGCCAGATCGGTTCGTACCCAAGCAAGATCACCGGTGAAACCGCGCGAGCGCACGTCCATCACGACCGCGAGCTGGGTGATGCGCGAACCCGCCGCGAGTCCCAATTCGACCATCTGGGCGATCAGCTCGGGCGGCAGGTTGTCCGCGACATACCAGCCGAGGTCCTCTAACACCTTCGCAGCGGTGCCGCGGCCGGCTCCGGACAGCCCGGTGACCAGGACGACATCGATGTCCGAATCGGCGCTGTCGTCGTCGCCGGCGTCCTCGCGCAGTTCCTCATGCATATGTTCTGTCATCCCGATGCTCTGCTCTGATCATTGCCGATAACCGGGGCGGGCGCGCCGGAATCGGGCGGTACGCCAAGTGCCTCGAGCACCGCCCTCGCCGTTGCGGCGCCGATCCCGGGGACCGCGGTGATCTCGTCGACACTGGCCTGCTTCAGACGCGCCACAGACCCGAAGTGCGAGACCAGCGCCTTGCGCCGGTGCTCCCCCAGTCCGCGCACCGAGTCCAGCGCCGACGCCGTCATCCTCTTCGACCGCTTGCTGCGGTGGTAGGTGATCGCGAACCGGTGCGCTTCGTCACGCACCCGCTGCAGCAGATAGAGCCCCTCACTGTTGCGCGGCATGATGATGGGGTCCGGCTCCGATGGCACCCACACCTCCTCCAGTCGCTTGGCCAACCCGATCACCGCGACGTCAGTGACGCCCAGTTCGTCCAGCACCGCCGCGGCCGCGTTTACCTGTGGGGCGCCCCCGTCGACGACGAACAGGTTGGGCGGATAGGCAAACTTCCGCGATTTTCCTTCTGGCGCAAGCTCGGTCGGATGTTCAATGTCGTGCACGTGCCGGTGGAACCGCCGCCTTGTCACCTCGGCGATGGACGCCACGTCATCGGAGCGGCCGTCGCCCGCGGCATCCCTGATCGCGTAGTGGCGGTAATCCGACTTGCGCGGCAGCCCATCCTCGAACACCACAAGCGACGCCACCACATCGGTGCCCTGCACATGGCTGATGTCGACACACTCGATGCGCAGCGGCGCATCAGCTAGGCCAAGAGCCTCCTGAATACTTTGCAGCGCCGCGGATCTCGCGGTGAAGTCGCCCGCGCGCTTCAGCTTGTGCTGAGCAAGCGCGTCCTGGGCGTTGCGTCTCACGGTTTCGGCCAGCGCGCGTTTGTCGCCACGCTGCGCCACCCGCAGCGACACCCGCGATCCCCGTAGCTGCGACAGCCACGTCGCCAACTCGTCGGCGTTCTCCGGAAGGCACGGGACCAGCACCTGACGCGGCACCGGGTTCAACGACTCGTCGGCCGCGCCGTTCAGTTCGGCCTGATCGCCGTAGAACTGCGTCAGGAACTGCTCGACCAACTGTTCCTGACCGGATTCACCTGGCTCGCCGGACTTTTCGACTATCCACCCACGCTGGCCGCGAACCCGGCCGCCCCGGACGTGGAACACCTGCACAGCCGCTTCCAGGTCGTCATCGGCGAATGCCACCACATCGGCGTCGGTGCCGTCACCGAAGACGACGGTCTGCTTCTCCAGCGCGCGTTTCAGCGCGGAGATGTTGTCCCGCAGCCGCGCCGCCCGCTCGAAGTCGAGTTGCTGAGCAGCCTCGTTCATCTGTTGTTCCATGTCGCGCGCCAGCCGATCCGTCTTGCCGGCGAGGAAATCGCAGAAGTCCGTCACGATCTTCCGGTGCTCCTCGGCGCTGACCCGCTCGACGCATGGCGCTGAACACTTGTCGATGTAGCCGAGCAGACACGGGCGGCCGATCTGCCTGTGCCGCTTGAATACTCCTGCCGAGCAGGTGCGAGCGGGAAACACTCGGGTGAGCAAATCGAGGGTCTCGCGGATGGCCCATGCATGGGAGTACGGGCCGAAGTAGCGGACCCCCTTGCGCCGCGCGCCGCGGTACACCATCAACCGCGGATACTCCTCGTTCAGCGTCACGGCCAGCACCGGATACGACTTGTCGTCACGGTAGCATACCATCTCAGTCCACCCCAAGGGCATACAAGGGCATGGCATCCCAGTCCGCCCCAAGGGCATTCCATCCCCTGCCGCCCCAAGGGCATGGCATCCCATGCCCCCCCACCGGCATACAAGGGCATGCCATCCCATGCCGCCCAAAGGGCATATTCCATCCCAGTCTGCCCCAAAGGCATTCCATCCCATGCCGCCCCAAG
>JAVXWV010000751.1:0-3457 GCA_032230775.1 Mycobacterium sp.
GGCGCACCGAGCGCCCGCGCCGAACCCATCGCGAACCGCTCCCACTCCACCCACGGAGGAGTTCTCCGCGCCGACCATTGCGCTCCGGATTCAGCGCCGCGAGCCGGAGGACTAGCTTGGAATGACCGACGCTTGGCGCGCACCATCGTTTCTGGCGGCGTCATCGATTGATGACAGTGTCGGGAAGTATGCGGTGGGGGGGTTCGCTGATCGGGGTTGGCGCCGGGGCGGTGACTGGCGAACGCCTAAGGACTACCAGCACTTTGAGCGATGATCAACGTAATCAACTGTGCGCCAACCCATTTGATTAGCGGTGAGCGGCGGTGAGAATGGCTCCCGGTCAGTGGCGCTAAGACATGGGCCCCGTCCTTTTGGACGGGGCCCATGCCGAGTGATCTACGCGTTAGAAGCCGAAGCCCAGGTTTGTCCGGGCCGACCCCGAAGCCGACGGCGGCGGGGGTGGCGGAGGCAGCGTCGGGAGACCGACGCCCAAGTCGGTCGCAAATCCTCCCTCGCCCGAACCCAAAGGCGTATCCACCCCGACACCAGTCCCACCCGAAGCTGACGCCGTGGGCGCCGGAAGAGCAGGCGGCGGAGGTGGCGTCGGGAGACCGATGCCCCAGTCGGTCGAAAGTCCACCGTCTGCCGAACCCAAAGGCGTATCCAGCCCGACACCGGTCCCACCAGACGCTGAAGCCGTGGGCGCCGGCAGAGGCGGCGGCGGGGGCAACGTCGGGCCACTGACACCGAACCCGACGTCACCGCCGCCGGAAGCGTCCGCCCCTATCTCGTCTGCCAGCGCGGTACCAGCACCGGCCAGTGAGAAGGCCAGCCCAGCGGCGACCGCGCTCGTGATCTTCAAGGTCGTACGTACAGTCGATTCAGACAACAAAATGTTTCCTCTATCGGTTGTTGGTTTTGGCACGACCCCCCGGTGAGACGCTAACAAGATCGATCGCCGGGCGCAGGGCGCCAACGTGTCAGGGCTGATATCAGGAAACGGCCGGCTCGGATGCGGGTGGTGAAGAGTCCAGGTCGACGGCGTCCATGCCACCGAGTCAGGGCGGGTGGCAAATTCTGGGCGAATTGCGCTCTGCTCTAAAGACCCAGGCCCGGGCTGTCGCCGTCTCCACTTCACCCCTGCTTTTGGGTCCCGAAATGAGACAGCATCCTCGTCGTCGACGACGAGGATGAGCTAGAGGCGTGGAGGAAGAATTACGATGACGGTTACTGAACGGAAGCTGGCGGGCGAAGCGCGGTCTGCCGACGGGTGATGGAGCTAGCTCGTCGAAGTCGACCTCACTGCCGCGCTTTGACCACAACCGCTGGTGCGAATAGGACGCCTACGGGGCTTGCCGGGTATATGTGGGGGCACGACAACATCGCAGATGGCCCCGGTGCCGCGAGCGTCTGCGTGGGTCATGCGGGCACGGGAGTGGTCGGACCTCGCGTCGACACCAGGAAGGAGTCACGGCCGACACCGAGAAGACTCTCGCAGTCGACCTGTAGGCGGTGGTCCAGCTACAGCGTGCTGATGATGCGCCACCTTGGGTTCGATTAGCGTAAGCCGCGGCTACGTGCCCCTGCGGCTCGCCCGCGCTGACGCCCGCTCGGCCGCCTGCGTGTGCTCGGCGGCGGTGACCACCACCGCATCGGAGCCCGGATACACGGTGGCCTCGTTGTCGGTCACGAGCCAGCGCACCACATAGGGCGGCGAGCCGTCTTGGGAACGGACCTCGATGATCTCGGCGTGCTGATCATGCCGTTCGGTAGTCGTGCCCTTGACCACCAGGAAGTCGCCCACCTTCGCTTTCATCGCCCGCTCCCTTCCTCAACCTTGTGAGACCCGCAGACTCCATCCATCGTGCGCGCGATGCGAACTCGCCGGAAGGGGATCTGACAAGGTGAGTCCGAAAGTCCGTTATTCATAACTCGGGGGGCGCGGACCTCCGTCGCGTTGCCGGAGCGGATCGCCTGCGATATGGCGCGTATGGGCTGCCGGCAGTGGCACGCTATTGACGTGAGCGACGGTCGGGTGGCGTCGATTGATGAGCTGTTGGATCGAGCCGTGGCGGCGATCAACCGTGGCGATCGGGTGGCAGCGTCGGCGCTGGCCGATCAGGTGCTCACGGTCGATGGGGGCAACGCCGAGGCCGAGGATCTGCTCACCGCCCCTGGTGACGCTGGTGAGATCCGGCGGCTGACGATCTTGTTCGCCGATCTGGTCGATTCGACGGTGCTGTCCACGCGGGTGGAGCCCGAGACCTATCGGATGCTCGTGGGGCGCTACCGCGAGCAGGTGATTCAGGTCGTGGACCGCTTCGGGGGCCATGTCGGCTCGGCCAAGGGCGATGGGCTGCTGGCGGTGTTCGGTCACCCCACCGCCCATGAGGACGATATGCGCCGGGCGGTGATGGCGGGGTTGGAGATCACCCGGCAGGTGGTCCGGCTGAGCGCGCAAGCGAAGCGCGTGACACGTCGACGATGTCGAGATGCGCACGGTCGCAGGCCCTTCCAGCGTCGTGCATTGGGTGTTGAGTGGCGCCCCGTACACCACGGCATCGCAGGTTCGGCAGTGCCAGCTTGTGTGTCCACGCCGCCGTGTCCCAGGCGGACGACATGTCCGACGAGGACTTGATTCGGATTGAGGCTATGCCCGTTCGGGCATCGCGAAGGTGGGTGGGTGATCCACTTTCCGGCCGTGGTCTGTCCTAGCTCGCCCAACACAGTCGAAAGGTTAACCTTGCGCCGACGCGACAGTGGGGCCAACGGCATATCGCCACCGGCCCCACCTATCGCTAGCGCGGCGTCAGCACGGACGCGCGAACGTTCACCCGCTCAGATCACAGCGGGATCCAAAGGCCCAGGAACGAGAAGCCCCAGGCACCGCGGTCGTTGTCGAAGTATGGTTCAACGCGTTGACCCTGCCAGTTGAAGGGCTGATGGTCCCCACGGGCGTCGTCGAAGCCGCGTTGATCCCATGGCCGCTGGTCCCAGCCACCCTGATCCTGTCGCCCTTGATCCGGTTGCCACTGGTTCCCAAACTGGCGACCGTCGCCACCGTCTCCACGCTGACCCTGTCCACCGTCACCGCGTTGGTCGCCTTGACAGCTTTGCGGCCAGCACGGCTGCCCACCATTCCCATGATCGGCGGACGCCGTGCCGAGACCGACGCCCAACCCGAGAGCGCTAAAGCCAAACGCGCCCACGATCGCGGCTCGCGCCACAGTTTTCTTGAAACTCATTGTTGTGCTCCTTCAGTGTTGTGGGCCGTTGTGGGCCGTTGTGGGCCCGCCACCGCAGCACGATGACCCTGGGGGATACCTCGAAGCGAAGCCTGTCAAGCGAAAGCGTGAGGCGGGCGAGGGCGGTGCTGGCTTTCGGATCTGTCGACACGATTCGGAGGCACACCTCACAACACACCGAAGGAGCACAACAATGAATTTCAAGAAAACTG
>JAVXWV010000778.1:0-6788 GCA_032230775.1 Mycobacterium sp.
CTGCGAGCGCCATCTGAGCAGCTCGAAGGCGGAGTCGGCATTGATCCGGTAGATAAGCATGAGCATGCCCTTTGCCTGCTCGATGCCGCTGCGAGCCTCGGCGATCTCGGCAACCGCCTCGGTGACACTCGCGTCGCGCACCTGGGTCATCGACGGCGTGACGTCGACGTAGAAGCCGTGTGTGCCGACGACCTCACCGGCGTCGTCGAAGAGCTGGTCGCCAACCACCACGACGTGATGCACCTCGCCACGGGTGTCGACGATGCGGTGCCTGGTGGAAAAGGCGCCGGAGGTGCGGCGGATCTCGTCCAGCGTGGCGGCCACCTGGCCGTAGTCGTCGGGATGCTTGTGCGACAGCACCAGGTCCGTGGTCGGGTGCACAGTGCCGACGTCATAGCCGTGCATCCGCTCGACCTGAGGTGACCACTCCCAGCGTTCGTCGGCGAAATAGAACCGGAACCACCCGACACGCTGAGGCTCACCGCCCGCCAGTGCGTGCTCGACGGGTGTTTGCCCCTCGAGGTCGGCCAGCTCATCGCTCATGCTGTGCAGATTAACCCGGCCAACGACGGTCCGGCATCGGACCAGATCCAGAGGTTCGTTGACCGGACATGTCGGCGTGACGACCTACCATTCGCCCGTGACGCGGACAACGCTCTACGTAGTTGCGGCCGTGGCGTCAGGCATCGCCGCCTACCTCCTCGGCGCGACCGGCGTCTGGAGCCTGGTGATCGGAGCCCTCGCACCGGCCGTTCTCGGAGCCGTGCCCCGATTCCTTCGCGGTGCCTTCGACGGCGCGAGCACACCCGACGACGAAGCGGCCGAGATGTCCGGCACCGAATTCGAGGACTACATCGCGCGGATCGCCAGGGCCTGCGGGTTGCCGGTGATCATGACGTCGATCACCGGCGACTGGGGTGTCGACATCATCGTCGGCAAGCGGCCCAATCGCCTTGCCATTCAATGCAAACGCCAGTCCCGGCCAGTCGGTGCCAGTGCCATTCAGGAAGTGGTCGCGGGCGCACCCATGCAGGATTGCACGAGGACCATGGTGGTCACGAACAACGAATTCACACCCGCTGCACGCAAACTCGCGGAGTTGCATGGCTGCGAGCTCGTCGGCCGCGCCGAGTTGCCGCGGCTGCGGTCGACGATCCGCCGCCTCACGCAGCCCACTCAGCCGTTTGAGGCCGGCCAAGCCTAGCTGAGCGCGTCGCGCACTGCGGCTACGGCGTCGTCGATCTCGCCACGCGAGACCGTCAGCGCCGGCCGGAACCTCACGCTGGTGGGACCACTGGCCAGCATGATCACGCGCCGGTCCCAAAGCCGTTGGATCAGTTCATCGCGGTGCGCGGCGCTCGGCAGACTGAACGCACACATCAGCCCGCGGCCGCGCGCGTCGAACACCAACCCCGGGAACTCCGCCTCGAGGGCCTCGAGCTGGTCGAGCAGATAGCGGCCTGCCTTGGCCGCCCGTACCAGCAGCTCGTCGGACTCGATGATCTCGAGGATGCGGCGCGACCGCACCATGTCAACGAGGTTGCCGCCCCACGTCGAGTTGATCCTGGAACTGACCGAGAACACGTTGTCGCGCACCTCGTCGACGCGGCGGCCTGCCATTATTCCGCACACCTGCGTCTTTTTGCCAAATGCCACCACATCGGGCGCGACGCCCAATTGCTGGTAGGCCCAAGGGGTTCCGGTCATCCCGCAGCCGGTCTGCACCTCGTCGAAGATGAGCAGAGCGTCGTACTCGTCGCACAGCTCGCGCATCGCGGCGAAGAATTGCGGCCGGAAGTGACGGTCGCCGCCCTCACCCTGGATCGGCTCGGCGATGAAGCATGCGATGTCATGCGGGTGGGCCGCGAACGCCTCGCGGGCCTGGCGCAGCGATTCGGACTCGATGGCATCCATGGCTGCGTCGTCCAGGTCAGGCCGGATGTAGGGCGCGTCGATTCGGGGCCAGTCGAACTTCGGGAACCGGGCGACCTTGTTGGGGTCGGTGTTGGTCAGCGACAGCGTGTAACCGCTGCGGCCGTGGAACGCGCCGCGCAGGTGCAGCACCTTGGTACCCAGCACCTGGTCGATGCCACGGGCCTCGTTGTGCCTGCTCTTCCAGTCGAACGCCACCTTCAGCGCATTCTCGACGGCGAGCGCTCCCCCGTCGACGAAGAACAGGTGCGGTAGCGCGGGGTCGCCGAGCACGCGGGTAAACGTGTCGACGAAGCGCGCCATCGGGACGCTGTACACATCGGAGTTGCTCGGCTTGTTCACCGCGGCCTGCGCCAACTCTGTGCGGAAGTCCTCGTCGTCGGCCAGCGCCGGATGGTTCATGCCCAGCGCTGACGACGCGAAGAACGTGAACATGTCGAGGTAGCGCTCACCGGTGCGCGCATCGACGAGGTAGGAGCCCGACGAGCGGTCGATGTCGAGGATGAAGTCCAGCCCGTCGGCCAGGATGCTGCGCGCCAAGACGTCACGGACATCGGCGGGACCGATGGCGGCAGCCAGTTCAGTGGGTGTCAGGACAGCGGTCATGGAGCCATCTTAACGCATTTTTTACGGCTACTACACCATCTGACCGTAACAATTACGGTACGAAGTCGCGCCCATCGTAAAAAGTTTGTAAGATAATGGTGCTTCGGGTACGGACGTTCGCCGCGGTCCGTATCTGTTGCAGCAAGTCTTCTAGCGCCCGCGGGGACTCGACACGGACCAGCAGGACGTAGCTCTCCTCACCGGCCACCGAGTGACAAGACACGATGGCCGGTATGTGTTCGAGCCGGGCGGGCGCATCATCAGGTTGAGAGGGATCGAGAGGTGTGATGGCCACGAACGCCGACAGCATTTTCCCGACGGCTTCTGGGTTGATGCGCGCCGAATATCCGGACACGACGCCTCGTGACTCCAGCCTGCGCACCCGCGACTGCACGGCGGACACCGACAGTCCGGCGGTCACGGCGAGGTGGGCCAGCGTGGCCCGCCCGTCGACGATGAGTTCCCGCACCAACTTGCGGTCGATCTCGTCGAGGTGCACCGCTTCGTGCGGGTGTTCGTCGGGTTCACCCATGGCGGCACTGTATCGGAGTCGGGGGACACGGCCATGAGCCGACGTGTCGAAACGTGGGAGCTGCGCGCGAAATTCGCCGCAGCGTTGTCACAGATGTACGCCGCCGAGGTGCCCGCCTACACCACCCTGGTGAAGGTCAGCGCCGGCGTGAACCGCGAATATGCGCACACCACACCGCACGGCGATCGGCTTGGCTCGCTGGAGCGGGTGACCGCCGAACGCCACGGCGCGATCCGCGTCGGCAGTGCCCGCGAGCTCGCCGACATTGCCCACCTGTTCGCTGCGTTCGGCATGTACCCGGTCGGCTTCTACGATCTGCGCGACGCGGCGTCACCGGTGCCGGTGGTATCGACCGCCTTCCGGCCGATCGACACAGAGCAGCTGGACCGCAACCCGTTCCGCGTCTTCACCTCGATGCTGGCGACGGCCGACGCCCGCTTCTTCCCTGTCGACCTGCGTCGCCGTGTCGAGCGGTTCGTCGCCGCGCGCGAGTTGTTCGATCCGGCGCTGATAGCCGAGGCCAGGCGAATCGCCGCCGATGGCGGCGCGGAACCCGGACGGGCCAACCGGTTCGTGGCCGACGCGGTGGCCGTGTTCGCGCTGTCGCGCGAATCGATCGACCGCGGTTGGCACGAGGAGCTGACCAGAGTGTCGGCGGTGGCCGCCGACATCGCAGGCGTGCGCACCACGCACATCAACCACCTGACTCCGCGCGTGCTCGACATCGACGAGCTGTACCGGCGCATGGCCGCCCGCGACATCACCATGATCGACGCCATCCAGGGTCCGCCTGCCTGGCATGGCCCCGATGTGTTGTTGCGGCAGACGTCATTTCGTGCCCTGGCCGAGCCACGGCGATTCCGTGATACCGACGGCACGGTGTCCGACGGCACGCTGCGGGTACGCTTCGGCGAGGTCGAATCGCGCGGCGTCGCGCTGACCCCGCTGGGCCGCGAGCGCTACGACGCCGCGATGGCCGCACCTGACCCGTCCGCCGTTTGGGCGGACCACTTCCCCGCCACCGACCAGGACATGGCCGCCGGCGGTCTGGCCTACTACCACGGCGGAGACCCGTCCAAACCCGTTGTCTACGAAGACTTCCTGCCCGCATCGGCGGCAGGCATCTTCCGGTCCAATCTCGATACCGACACACAGGCGGCCGATGCGGCCGATAATGCGGAATACAGCCTGGATTGGATGGCCGGTCAGATCGGACACCACATTCACCATCCCTACGACCTCTACGAGAAAGTCGCGTCATCATGACCACCGTTCAGACATCACAGCTTCCGACCGTCGAGGACCTGCGCGCGCAGGTGCGGGACGCATTGGAGGCGATCGGCTCACGCGCCGAACTCGACGAGCCCGGCAGTCCCGGGCTGCCTGCCAGCACCCCGATCACCGGCGACGTATTGTTCACCATCACCGAGACGACTCCTGACCAGGCCGACGCCGCGATAGCCGAAGCCGCACAGGCGTTTACGACGTGGCGCACCACCCCGGCACCCGTGAGGGGGGCTCTGGTGGCCCGGCTTGGCGAGCTGCTCGTCGAGCACAAGGCCGATCTCGCCACGCTCGTCACGATCGAGGCAGGCAAGATCACTTCCGAGGCCCTCGGCGAGGTGCAGGAGATGATCGACATCTGCCAGTTCGCGGTCGGCCTGTCGCGGCAGCTGTACGGCAAGACCATCGCTTCCGAGCGCCCCGGGCACCGCTTGATGGAGACCTGGCATCCGCTCGGCGTCGTGGGTGTAATTACCGCATTCAACTTTCCCGTCGCGGTCTGGGCGTGGAACACAGCGATCGCGTTGGTGTGCGGCGACACCGTGGTGTGGAAGCCGTCGGAGCTGACGCCTCTGACCGCGCTGGCATGCCAGGCCTTGATCGAACGGGCCGCCACCGATGTGGGGGCTCCGCGCGAGGTGAGCCGGCTCGTCCAGGGCGGCCGCGAGGTCGGCGAGCGGCTGGTCGACGATCCTCGCGTCGCGCTGCTCAGCGCGACGGGGTCGGTCCGGATGGGTCAGCAGGTCGGCCCTCGGGTGGCGCAACGCTTCGGCAAGGCGCTGCTGGAATTGGGCGGCAACAACGCCGCGATCGTCACGCCGTCGGCCGATCTGGAACTCGCCGTGCGCGGGATCGTGTTCTCGGCGGCGGGCACCGCGGGCCAGCGCTGCACCAGCCTGCGCAGGCTGATCGCGCATTCCTCGGTGGCCGACGAGCTGGTCGACCGGATCGTGAACGCCTACCGGCAGCTGCCGATCGGCGACCCGGCGGCCGGCGGCACGCTGGTAGGTCCGCTCATCCACGAGACCGCCTACCGCGACATGGTTGGCGCGCTCGAGCAGGCCCGCGCCGACGGCGGTGAGGTGTTCGGCGGCGAGCGCCGTGACGTCGGAGACGAGAACGCGTACTACGTTGCACCCGCGGTGGTGCGGATGCCCGCGCAGACCGCGGTGGTGCACAACGAGACGTTCGCGCCGATCCTCTACGTGCTGACCTACGACGAGATCGACGACGCGATCGCGCTGAACAACGAGGTCCCGCAGGGTCTTTCGTCGGCGATCTTCACCCAGGACGTCCGGGAGGCGGAGCGCTTCATGGCGGCCGACGGTTCGGACTGCGGCATCGCCAACGTAAACATCGGCACCTCGGGCGCGGAGATCGGCGGTGCCTTCGGCGGCGAGAAGCAGACCGGCGGCGGGCGCGAATCGGGTTCGGATGCGTGGAAGGCCTACATGCGCAGGGCCACCAACACCGTCAACTACTCCTCCGAGCTACCGCTGGCCCAAGGCGTTCACTTCGGCTAGGTGACCACGAGTTGTCCACCAGATGACGAGCAAATCGACGCCGGTTGTTCACCTGTACGACGCGCTGCGGTTTCGTTTCGGGCGCGCAGGCGGTAGTCAATAGGCTGATGCAGCACGCGCGCCCGCGACTCAAGCTCGTCTTTTCGACAGCGGTTGCGGCGTTGCTCGTGGATGTGGTCACCAAGGCGATCGCCGTGGGTGTGCTGGTTCCCGGAGACCGGGTTCCGCTGATAGGTGACCACGTCTGGTGTGCGCTGACCCGCAACGCGGGCGCTGCCTTCTCATGGGGCGGCGCATACACCGTAGAACTCGCAGTGGTCGTGGGCGGGATCATCGCCGTGCTGGCGTGGCGCAGTCGGCATGTGGTGTCGGCCGCCGCCGCGATCGCCGTCGGGCTGGTATTGGGCGGCGCCGCAGGCAATCTGGCCGATCGGGTGTTCCGCTCGCCGGGGCCCTTGCGCGGCGCGGTCGTCGACTTCGTCGCGATCGGCTGGGGCCCGCTCTTCAACGCCGCCGACGTCTGCGTGGTGATCGGAGTCGTGATGCTGACATGGCGGCTGTTGGCGGAAAAACCAAGTCCGACACCGGCGTAGTACTGGCAGTACCTGCCGCTGTTGTACATATGTTAAGTAGGATGGCGGGATGGCTGAGTCCGATGCTCTTCGCGCAAGCGGCTCATCAGCGTCCAGGCGGCGGCTGTCCCCCGACGATCGTCGCAACGAGCTGCTCGCGTTGGGCGCGGAGGTGTTCGGCCAGCGACCCTACGACGACGTGCGCATCGACGAGATCGCCGAGCGCGCCGGGGTGTCGCGCGCGCTGATGTACCACTACTTCCCCGACAAGCGGGCCTTCTTTGCGGCCGTTGTACGCGCCGAGGGCGAGCGACTGTTCGAGGCCACCAACGCCGCGCC
>JAVXWV010000838.1:0-12011 GCA_032230775.1 Mycobacterium sp.
CCGATCAGTGACGACCCCGCCCACTTCGAGCTTCTCGACGGCGGCCTGTCGAAGGACAGCGCGAACGTCTACTGGACCGACGGCCGTGTGCTGTCAGACGATCCAGCGCATTTCGCGATCGTCACGAACAACGACCACTACCTGTTCACGAAGGACAGCCGAACGATCCACGTCAACGGCAACCCGATCGCCGACGCTGACCCGGCGACGTTCCGCGTGCTGCAGGGCGCTTATGCCCAGGATGCCCGGCGGATTTTCTATTTCACCGACCAGATCATCGACGCGGATGCGGCGTCGTTCCGTCCGCTCGACGGTCCGTATGCCGGCGACGCTCGTCGGGTGTACTGGATGGGCAAGCCGATCGACGGCGCCGACCCGACCACGTTCCGCGTGCTGAATGCCGCGTTCGAGTGTTCAGCGGACGCCGAGCGCGCGTACTACCGGCAATCCGTCATCACCGGCGCGGATCCGCGGTCGTTCCCGCCCGACCGGACCGTCACTAATTGCACGGAGACTTCGGTTTCGTTTACGGACTAACGCCCCGTGTCTCGTTGAGCAGGTCGAGGGCTTGTCTCTCGCGCCCCTGCATCGGTAACCCCCTAGACTCGGCCATGAGAGCGTTTGACCGGCAATCGCCGGGGTACATGATCAAAACTGGCGGCAGTCGAGACGTCGCAGTCCATCTGTAGGAGTACACGCATGATCGCTCGCCGAATCGGTCGCATCTTTGGTGCCGTGGTGGTGACAAGCTGTGCGCTGCTAATGAGCGCCCCCGTCCCATCAGCATCTGCTCAGCCGTGCCCCGACGTCGAGGCGGTGTTCGCCCGGGGTACCGCCGAGCCACCAGGAGTCGGCGGGATCGGACAGGCGTTCGTCGACGCGCTGCGATCGCAAGCAGGCAGCAAGTCGGTCGACGTGTATCCGGTCAACTACCCTGCCAGCGCCGATTTCGCATCGGGGATGGATTTCGCCCTGACCGTCGTCCAGGGGATCAGGGACGCCGTCGACCACATCCAGGCCACTGCGGCCAACTGCCCCAGCACCAGGATCGTGCTCGGCGGCTTCTCGCAGGGCGCCGTCGTGGCCGGTTTCGTCACTTCGGCCGTCATACCCGACGGAGTACCGACCTCCCTCGTTCCCCCGCCGATGCCACCCGAGGTGGCGAACCACGTCGCGGCCGTAGCCCTTTTCGGAGAACCCTCGGATAACTTCATGCGCGATGCGGGGGCGCCGCCCGTCGTCATCGGCCCGCTGTACGTGCCCAAGACCATCAGCTTGTGCGCGGACGGCGACACGATCTGCAATGGCGCCCCGCCTGGGCCGCCCAACGCCGCGCACGGTTCGTATGGCGTGAACGGGATGGTCAACCAGGCCGCAGCCTTCGCGGTCAAACGGCTCTAGCCACAGGGGAATTCGGCGATCTGGACGGCGAAGCGATTCGCGAGTCGACGAAGAGGCGTTCTGACGGCCGGTTACAAATTCCTCACGTCCGGCCGCACAGTTCGGCGAGCCGGTTGGCGCTCCACGTCGGTGTGACGCCTCGCGCGCGAAGTAAGTACTCCACTCGGGCGTCCGTGGTCCAGCCGAACGCCTCGCCGAGTCCGTTCAGCACGGTGCGAAGGTAGGAGGCCGACGGCGGTACGGGATCGAGGTTATGCAGGGACGTGATGGTGAACATCGGTAAGCCGTCGCGATCATCCAGGTGCAGGAAGGTCTCGTACACATGGGAGCTCGTTGGCCATCGTCGGTCGGCTCCGCCGTCCAGCGACAGGTCGTTGCCGACGGGCCGCCTGATTTCCTGCGAGACCACGTCGCTGAGCTGTCCGAAGGTGAGCAGGTATGCCCGCGCCGCCAGTTCGCCGTCGGCGTCAGGGTCATAGAAGGCCATTCCTCCGCCCCACACGGTGGATTCACCCGCAAAGGTGAGGCCGCCGGCAAGCCGGATGCCGACGTCTTGTCGAGGTCGCGACTGATCACGACACCCCAGGTAGGTGCGGCGGGCGCCAGGCGGTCGTCCACCGGCGATGTAGCAGTTGAAGCGCGCGGCATGGAGGTTGGATCCGTAGGCGACGTACCAGACGAGATCGTCAGTCGCTAGCCGCGGGCTCAACCGACGACGCAGCCTTCCTCCAGTGCCAGCTCCGCCTCCGCAAGGACTACGGATTGCGCCTCTCGGTAAATCCGCCACGCATCCTCGGGGGTATCTCCGACGGCAGTCAGGCCGACGCGACCGCACTCGGTGAGGCAGCTGATCATGTGGAACACCACGCCCGTACGGCGGGCCTGGTCGAAATGCAGACCGTGTCTCACGACGGTGTCGAAGAGCTCCGCGACGGTCAGTGCCTTGAGCCGGTCGTCTTCGAAGTGGTCGGTCGCGACAAGATACTTTTTGCTGCCACTTGGCGTCAGGAAGACTCCGTTGGCGCCGTCGTAGGTCCCGTCGGTGAGGAATTGCAGCGTCAGGAACGGATGGGTGGTGCCGCCCTTGCGGAGGTTCAGCTCGATCGCATACGGTGTCCACCCGCCGCTTTCATCTTGCACGACAACGAAATCCACTGCGAACCGCCCGAGCACCCCGAGGCTCGCGAGATGTCGCCCGATCACCATCGCGGGTTCCGCGATGGCCGCGGCGTAGTCGAGATTGGCCGGGAACACACAGCCGAGATACTTCTGACCGGTCGCACCGCCAAGAAGCTGGTCGTGGGTGGACAACAGCTCGACCATGCCATCAGGCAGCGCCCGCATCTGGACGCTCGGACTCGTAAGGTCGACTCCGGTGATGCGTTCCTCGACGATGCCGCCATGCTTCTCGAACGCGGCCAGATAGACGTCGACAGCGAGCTTTTCGGCCTCCGGCTGCATGCCAAGCACGCGATCAGCGATCACTGCCGCCTCGTCCGGCGATCCGGGAGCAGGCAGTCCATGCAGGTCCACCATCGCGTTGCCTGCACCCGAGACGCCCTCGTTGAGTTTCACGATCGCTTGATTGAGCGACGGCCGTCGCGTACGCATGCTCTGCACGCCGGCCACAATCTCGTCGACCGTGTGGAGGTCCTCGGCCCCCACTGGGCACTGCACCCCGAGCTCTTCGAACATCCTGCGACAGCCGGTCTTGCTGCCGAGGTCCGCCAGCCGGGGATCCGCGCCATACATCGGGATCCGAAGGCTCAGCGCGACATCCCGCTCGAGCGGTGTGGTGTTGTAGGGGATCAGGTGACTGCGGTCCGGGTTAGGAATCAGCGACCGGATCTCTCGCAGAAGCCGTGGTCGCGCAAGCAGTTTCGAGCTAAGTGGGGACGATGACGCATCACCGACCGGGACCAGCGTGAGCCGTGCGCGGGCATGACTGGGAATCACCCCTGGAAGCAACCCGAGGTAGTACTCGATGATCGACTCCGATACCGGTTGCGAGGTCACGTAGATCATCCGCAGCCGCGGTTGGCGCAGAAGCAGCAACAGGAACAGTGCGCGTTCCTCCATCGCCTGCATGATGGTGCCGCTCCCAGGAGTGGTGCGCTCGATGCTGATCGATGGGACCACGACGACCGATTCGTCGTGGAGGCCGAGCTGCATCGAGTCCCAGACGGTCGGCATTGCCAGTTGCAGACCATCGAAGGAGCGGTAGCGCTCGTCTTCGTCGAGGTCCGACAGATGTCGACCCGCGGTCGGTTGGTCGGGCGCCTGTAGTTGTGTCATGAGCTCACCTGTCTTTCTTGATGGCGGTGATGTTGTGGACCCGCACTGAGCGGCTGAATCCCTTGGGCTGCACGTCGCCGACCATTTCTGCAACAGCCACGTGTTCGGTCCGGGCGAGCACACGGTCGGTGACCAGCACCTGCCACGGACCGGCGTCCGAGCACAGCCGGGCGGCGAGATTGGTGACACTGCCGATGGCGGCGTAGTCGAACCGGCCCTCGAAGCCGATCTTTCCGAGGGTCGCGAAGCCTTGGGCGATCCCGATACCCACGGGGAGGTCATGTCCGTTGCGGAGCCATTGCACGGCAAGCTCTTTGACGGCGTCCCGGAGCTCCAACGCCATCCGGACAGCACGCTCTGCCGGGTCGTCGCACGTGATCGGGTCGTTGAAGAACATCATGATCCCGTCACCGGTGAACCGCTCGAGCGTGCCTTCGTACGCGTGTACCAACGACCCGATGGCTTTGTGGTACTCGCCAAGTACACCCATCACCTCCTCGGGCTCACTCGTCTCAGCGAAGGGGGTGAAGTTCCTGAGATCGGTGAAGACCACGACTATTTCGCGACGATGGCTTTGCAGCAGGCTCTCGTTTTCGACGACCAGATCGGCCAGCTGTGGCGACAGGAAGTGGCGCAGGCGGTTGGTGCGCTCCAATTCGGCCACCTGTCGTGCGACCCGAGTCTCGAGTTCCGTGTTCCAGTCGGCCAGCTCGCCGGCCTGCCGCAGGATGGTGTCGTGGTATCGCTTGATGCGCGCCAGCGATGCCACCCTGGCAAGCAACTCGCTCTTGTCGAAGGGCTTGGTGACGAAGTCGTCGGCTCCCGATTCGAGTGCGGCCAAACGTTGTTCACTTCCGCTCGCCGTGATCATCACGACCGGAAGGAACTCCGTAGCCGGTTTAGACCGGATCCTTCGACAGACTTCGTGCCCGTCCATCTCCGGCATCACGATGTCGAGCAGGACGATGTCAACTTCCTCGGTCTCGAGCAATGCGAGCGCTTCCGCGCCTGACGACGCCGTGAGAATCCGATACCCGCGAGGCGTGAGTACCGCGTCGAGAAGCCGCAAGTTGGCAGGCTCGTCGTCGACAGCCAGCGCGGTGACCGGGATGTCCATCAGACCGCCCGCCCGTCGAGGAACGCCTCGATCTGGCCGGGCAGTTCTCGCACGCTGATCGGCTTCTTGAGGTATCCGTCGAAGCCGGCCAGAGATGCTCGCTCCCGGTCCTCGACCATCGCAAAGGCCGTCACGGCGACGACCGGCACGTGCGGTCCGAGGCTGCCCTCTCGCAATCTGCGCAGCGTCTCGGTTCCGTCGATGCCGGGGAGTTGCAGATCCATCAGCACCAGATCCGGGGGGTCCTCCTCGGCGACGCGTAGACCTTCCTCGCCGGATTGAGCCCCGATGACGTCGTATCCGGCGAACTGGAGAACGTCGCGAACCAATTTGAGGTTCAACGGATTGTCCTCTACCACAAGGATTCTGCGCGGTGTCATGACGTCTCCCCAAGGGCGCCGACGCGTCGCAGCGCATCGACCAGCTCGTCGCGACGAATTGGCTTGAGCAGAAACTCGTCCGCTCCCGCCGCTAGACCCCGGGGCCGATCGTCGACGACGGAGGCGATGACCACCGGGATGGCGGCGGTGGCGGGATCAGCCTTGAGCTCGGCCAGTACCTGCCAGCCATCGAGCCGTGGCAGCTTGATGTCAAGCACGATGGCTACCGGTGACACCTTGCGGACCTGCTCGAGAGCCTCTACGCCGTCGCGGGCGCGCAGTACCCGAGCCCCTGAACCATCCAGGTAGGCCGAGAGAAGATCCAGTGACGCCCGATCGTCGTCGACGATGACTACAACAGGAAGCTTGTCACGCTCGGGGAAAGTGATGTCGTCCTCCTGCTCCGGCAGGCCCGGGACGGAGAAGCCAAACGTGCTTCCGACGCCAGGGGTGCTCTCGAGCCACATGCGCCCCCCGAACAGCTCCACGATGCGTCGGCACAGTGTCAGCCCAAGACCGGTGCCTTCCTCCTTGGGAGCACCCCGGCGCCCTTGCTGGAAGGTTTCGAAGATTCGTTCTTGATCTTCGGGAGCCACCCCGATGCCGGTGTCGGTCACTGTCACGTTGAGCTCGGTTCCCTCGCGGCAGGCGTTGATGAAAACCTTGCCGCCGTCGGGCGTGAATTTCACGGCGTTCGCGACGAGGTTGAGGACCACCTGCCTGAATTGACGCTCGTCAGCCTCGATCGTCCCGACGTCCTCCGCGACCTCGATTGTCACCGTGATGGCATGCGCGGCTGCGCGCTCACGGTTTAATGCCGACGCCCACTCCAGGGCGCTGCCGACCTCGAACATGCTGGGCGCGAGCACCATTTGACCCGCCTCGACTTTGGACAGATCCAGGATGTCGTTGATCAGCTCCAGGAGGTGCCGGCCGGAACTCAAGATATCGCGCAGGTACTCCTCTTGGCGCTCATTGATCTCGCCGAACATGCGATCCAGCAGCACCTCGGAGAAGCCGATCACCGCGTTCAACGGGGTCCGCAGTTCGTGGGACATGCTGGCCAGGAACTCCGACTTGTGGCGGCTGGCGATCTCGAGCTCTCCGGTCTTGGTTTCCAGCTCCCTGAACAGGCGAGCATTGACGATGGCCAGCACCGACTGGGTGGCGAATGTCTCGAGCAGCTCAGACATCTCGCTCGGAAACGATCCCTTGCTTCGGCGCCGGATCACCAGCACGCCCACCATCTTGTCGCCCCGCAGCAGGGGCACTGCGAGGACTGAGCGCCAGCCGTCTCGGAACAGGATGTCCAGATGCGGGTCGAGCTCCGCCTGAGCCAGGTCGGCGACCTCGAGAGGCTTACGGTCGAGCGCGGTCCGACCGACCAAAGTGGATTCCCGGTCGATTGTTACCGCCCGCAGCTGTTCCAGCAGGTCCGGGCTGCTTCCGTAGGCGGCACGGACGTGGAACGAGTCGCTCGACTCGTCGTACTCCATGATCGATCCGCCATCGGTGCCGGTGAGCCGTACCGCGTTGCTGACGATCCGATCCAGGACCTCGTCGAGATCGAGGCTCGAGCCGACCGCCTCGCCAACCTCCCGGAGCGCTACCAGTTGATCGACCTTACTTTCCAGCTCCTTCCCCCTGGAGTCGAGTGCGAGCATCAGGTCGCGCTGTCGCAACGCGATCGCACCCTGAACGGCGAATTCCTCGAGGAGCTCGCGTTCGCGCGCGTCGAAGGGCTTTACGTCAGTCCGCCACATAGACAGCACGCCCACGAGCTCGTCCTGCAGGATCATCGGGGTGGCGAGCATCGTTCTGAAGCCGGCTAGCTCCTGGAGGTCCGTGCGCCCGTATTCCGCGTCGTTGAGCACGTCGCGTATCTGATGGGTACGCATCTCCACCGCCGCGCGCCCGACGGCGGACAAACGGTTTCTGAGAACCGGGTGGTCCTGCAGGTACTTGCGATACTCCTCCGGGAGCTCGCCGGAGACTTGGGACAGCCGGAACACGTCGCCATCAAGCAGATACAGCTGGGCGACCTGTGCTTCGCAGAGTCGCGCGGCCTCTTCAAGGACGGTGTCCAGTACATCTCCGGGGTTCGCGACCGCGCGGCCGAGTGCAGCGAGGATCTTCCGGCTCGCCGCCGACTGGTTGCGGGCGTCTTTCAACTCCTGTCGGAACGAGTCTCTAGTAACGCGTGTAGTGCGAGACGAGCGTTCGCTGGGATCGGCCACAGTTCCCCCTTCCGGACCTGATGACATTCTGTGCTTTAACGCTGGCGTCAGCAGGTGATTTCGACGTAGACCGTCTTGCTTGTCACCGTGGTGACAATGTCGAAGGCGGATCCGGGTAGACCGGACCCGGTGTCGCTGCGCGAGAACGTCTGGCCCGGCCGAACCGCGCTGACCGTGCACTGCTCCAGCGCAGCGGTGCCGGTGCGATTCACGATGACCTCAAAGCCCTGCTCACGCAGCTGGTTGATGGTGGCATCGACGGAGGATGGGCCTGCCGGGGCGGCGTTGGCGGTTGTTGTCAATCCGAGCGCCGCGGCGGTGATCGCGCCGGCGGTGAGCAAGGTGGCGAGGACGTTCTTCATGGTTCTGCCTTTCTCGAGATTCTTATGACTGGAATCGTCGATCGCATCCGGTGGGCCGAGCTCAGTGGTGGGCCACTGCAATCTCGCCCGGTTTCGGGCGCGGCACCACTTAGTCGCGACTTGAGCTGCCGTAACGGGGTAGCAGGGCGGCGAGTTCATCGCGGCCGCTCGTTCCGGTCTTTGCCATCGCCCGGTAGATGTGGCTTTCGACGGTGCGTAGGGAAAGAGTCAATCGGGCGGCAACTTCGCGGTTGGTTAGTCCCTCACCGATGAGCATGACGATCTCGCGTTCGCGATCGGTCAGCGGCAAGGGCTCAGCGGCCTGGCGAAGAGCCGGGGTATTGGCGCCGCATTGTTCAGCCAGGGCACCCGCGCGTGTTGAGCATCCCAACACCGAACCTCTTAGGTCTTGGCGGCGATACGTGATGGCTGCCTGCGCGGCGGCATCGACGGCCGCGACAACGTCGCCGATGCGCTCGAATTCCTCTGACACCGCGGCCAATGCGTCGCCGTCGCCGTCGCGCAGGGCTTCGGCGAACCGGGCAGCAAGGCCGACGCGCGGCCCCTCGACGATCGATTCGAGCTCGCGCAGCCGGAGCGCTGTGGAATGACCGCCAAACTGGGTGGCGGTCTGCAGGCAGGCCACTTCTGCCGCGAATTGCCCGTTGCCTGCAGCCCTTTCGGCCGCCGATAACAAGACCGTGATCGCCTCACTGACGGCGCCCTGGCCAGCGGCCACCCACGCCTTGGCGACGCTCCGCTCATAGTCAAGCAACCGAAACGGACGGTGTAGTTTATCGAGCGCCTCAAGCGCGGCCGCCGCCTCGGCAATTGAGCCACGCATCGCGAGTGCAGTCGCGCGAGGAACGTGATAGCGGTACCCCCAGCCGATGGCATAGCCCAAGTCGGACAATGCATCTGCTGCGTATTGCAGCAGCAAGCATGCGGTATGGAGACGGCCGGCACCAAGTGCTGCCCGACCTGCCACCGCAGCGGCGAGCAATTGCGCCGCCCCAGGGAGATCGGCTGCCTGCTGACGCAGCCGCTCGGCCACATCGACTGCGTCCCCAACCCTGCCAGACAGAAGCAGTGCCCCGACGTGTGCGTCAGCGATGTTGAACCTCATTTGTGGGGCGTCGAAGGAGCGTGTTGCAACGGTGTATCCCGCGTCTGCAATATCCACTGCTTCGGTGGTGCGCCCCGCATCCGCTGATATGGCAGCGAGCGCCCACGCTATCTCGGCGCCCGCGACGGCCGGCAGATTGTCCAACGCAAGGTTTTTCGACGCTTGCATCGCCGAACCCGGCTGGTCCATTGCAAACCAGTACACCGTGAGGAAGGCGTCGATATAGCCGCGAGCCTGCGGTGACGTGGTTCGCGATGCGCCGGCGATGAGTTCCTTCGCTTGCGCGGGGTCGGCAAGCACCCAGAGCATGTTGCTGGCCCGCACGAACGCGAATCGGGCATGGTCGTCGTCGGTCAACTGGTCGGAGCGAATCTCGGCGAGCACTGTGTCGGCCTCTTCGCCATGGCTTAGCCACGACAGTGCATGCGCGCGAACCAAGTTCGCTTCCGGTCCCGCGCCGGCGCGGATTGCCGCTTCGGCGAGACGATCGGCGAGCGGCAGATCTGCCAGCCACACCGCGCCGCTGGCTGCCCTGACGAGCAGGTCGGCGTCGGGGGTGAGGTCGGAGTCGAGAGTTAATGTGGCGCGGCGCACCACGACCCGGACGTCGTCGCGGTCCTTGGATGCGGCCAGTTCGGCGGCGAGTAGTCCGCGCAGCCGCCGCAATCGGGTGTGTGCCGCGCGTTTCCTGCGCACCTCACCGTAGAGCGGATGCGCCACGCGCACCTCTACTCCGTCTGCGACAGTCTCAAGCGCTATGAGGCCACGTGTGTCCGCCTCCTCGACCGCCGCCGGACCGGTGATCCGCGTAAGGGAGGCCAGCTCGATCGGCTCCCCGACAGCCAGAGCATCGATCACATCGGCAACCGGTGCGGGTAGGTCTCCGATGCGGGATTCGATCAGCTCGACAAGGCCCGGGGCCACGATGGGATCACCGATCCACCGCCAGTATCCGTGCTGCATTTCGAGTCGGCCGTCAGCGACCTCCCGCTCGACGATGTTTCGCAGGTACAACACGTTGCCGCGAGTCAGCGTCCACATTCGTTGGTCTGCATCCGGATCCACCGATCCGCCCAACGTAGCCGATAGCAGCGTGGTGGTTTCGTCAAGGGACAGCGGCTGCAGATCGAGCCGGTCGAACTGGCCACCGGTCCAAATCTCCTTTACGGCGGCGGGAATTGGTTCACCGTCGCGCACGGTGAGTACAAGTTTCGCCGCGCCGCGCTGCGCGATCTGCTGCACAACGAACGTCGACAGATTATCGAGCCGATGCACGTCATCGACACCGATCACCACCTGGGTGCCCGCGGGTGCGGCCGTCATCGAGTCGATCACCCCGCGCACCAACTCAACGGTGTCGGTGACACCCGACTGCGCCCACGCGGTGAAAGCACCAAGCGGAAGCGTCCGTGCCGAGGACGTGCCGACCGCCCACCGGCCTTCACATCCCCGCGACACCGCGGCCGTCAACGCCTCACGGGCGATCCGGCTCTTCCCCACACCAGCAGGCCCAAAAACCACGATCCCGGAAACGTCCGACGCCCAGATGGCGGCGTCGATTGCAAGCATCTCTTCCGAGCGCCCGGTCAACGGCCACGACAACCGCATCATTTACCGGTCCTGCACGACGGTGATGGTGGTCGATGCGCCGACGTGTATGCGATCGCCGTCGGCGAGGGTGTGGCCAGGCCAGAGAGGTTGGCCGCGACATCGTGTCCTCGCAACGTCTGCCGCACACTGCGGGCAAGAGCGATTGGGACGGTCATACCCGTGTCCTCGGCCGAATCGTGTTTGCCTTCTCCACCAACGCAATTCGCTCCCACGTATCGGTGGTTGCGTGAGCCAGCTCCCGGTAGGCGCGTTCCATCCCTGTCCGGATATCGGCCTCGTCGAACGCCGCACCGAGCAGGCGCGTGGCACTGTTCTGGTTTCCTGCCCGCAGCCAGTCCAGCGCCGCGCCGAGCACCGACAGCCGAATCATCGCCCGCTTGGTGGTCGATTCCACGGTGAGTGCCGTGGTGCGCGTACCGGCATCAAGGAGCGTCTGCTCGTCCAGGCTCTCGGTCGTTTGACCGTGGAGCAGGATCTCAATCGCGGTCGCGCCCGCGGTTGTGAAATGTGCCGAGTCGGTGGGGACCTGGTCGAGCGCCCTGACCGCGCCTGCCCGGTCTGCCCCTCGCAGGCGCTGCCTCGCCAAACCGAATACGGCACTGACGTAACTGCGGTCTGTTCGCCAAATCGTCTCGTAATAACGCGCAGCCTCTTGGCGCATCTCGCGTAGTTCGGCGGTGGCCGCGAGCGCCAGTTTGGGGGCAAGCTCGCCGGGCAAAGCAGCCAGAACTGTATCGAAATCGGCTGCCGCCTTGTCGAATTTGTCCTCCAACAATGCACATTGCCCGCTGTACCACGCAAGCCGCCAGTCTCCTGGTATCACCGCCTTCAGGTCGGCTAGCCGCTTCCTGGCGTCCTTCGGAGCGCCGGTTTCGAGCGACGCGCGGACCAGCCGCAGTGGAATTTCGATGGAGGAACTACTGCCTTCGTGTGCGCCGCTGAGGGCCAGGCTGAGCGCGTGTTCGAGTTTGGCGGGCGATGTGCCGCTGGTCGTGGCGAGCACTGCGGCGCCTCGGTCGCGGGGGTCGACCACGGGGACGGGTAGCGCCGCGATCACATCATGGGGATCGACCGGCACGTCTCGGCCACCGCCGAAAACCCCGCGCTGCGGACTGAAGTAGTTCGACATCCGTGGCCGTGCGGAGTCGCTGTTGGCGGCTGCAATCTCGTGTAGCACGCCGGTCAGCTGGTCGGCCATCTCCTCCATGGACGAGAAACGTCGGCTCGGATTGAGGTCGGTGGCGCGGAGGATTGCGCGGTACAACGAATCGTGCTCCGCGAGAACGGGTACAGTCGCCGGGCCGGGTAGCTGTTCGACGAAACGTCCGTGCTCCTGTGGCACGTCCATCAGCAGGACGGCGAGCGTGCGCCCGACCGTGTACACGTCACTCGCGACGGTAGGGCCGGTCTCCGCGATCTCGGGCGCCTGATAGCCGATAGTCCCGAAGAGCGAGCTTTCCTCGTCATCCATGGCGATGACCG
>JAVXWV010000886.1:0-8658 GCA_032230775.1 Mycobacterium sp.
ACCGACGGCGATGTTGCCTTCCAGCTTGGGACGGGCAATTGCGACAGGCATGGCATGAGTGTCTCATTCGGCCGAACGGAACAGGTACGACCCCACTGTCGTGATGCGGTCGTCGACTCCTTCGTCGGGCATGACAGTGGCGACGGCGAGCACGCCGTCGGCCCCGGGCATTGGTTCGGTTTCGACGCGGAACGGACCGACCTTGCCGCGCGCGAGGAACATGACGTGCGACGACACGCCCTGAACGCGATCGGTTCCTGCGATTTCGGCTGCGGCATCGGCGGCCGCGGTCTCCAGGATGACGAACTGGGGTCCGATGTGCAGCGCCGCATCCGGCGACGCGACCTCAACCGCAAGTTCCGGCAGGCCCCAGTGACCGTCGGGCCGACGGTAACCGCCGAATACCTGCCACAGCGGGGGCAGGTCGGGGGAATCGACTACCTCGAGCGGATTGCCTTCCATGCGCTCAAGCCCCCCGGGGGGCGTGCCGATGCTGACTCCCTGGCCCTCGATCAGAGCGAGTACCCGGTCGGGCTGGTCCGCGTCGACGATCTTCGCTCGGCTGTAGCCCATCTGGCGCCCGACCTTGAGTTCTTCGGAAACGATCTCGATGCGGCGCACGTCGCGACCGGCGTCGAGGATCTGGCACGAGTGGATGACCGGGTTGGGCACCGCGACCAGATCGGACATGTGACCACTCTCCGGTGCCGCGATTCCCAACACGGCGAACAGCAACCCGCCGGCGGTGTTGCGCATGTCGCGGCGGATCGTGACGGTGTTGTCCTCGGGCCCGAGGTCCATCGATGCGTAGCTGCGGCCGATGTAGCGGTAGCTCAGCAAGCCGCCCCATCTCCGGCGCAGCTCGTCGGCGTAGGCCTCGGGTGAATCGGTCAGCTCTCGTATATCGCGCAACACACTATGTATTTGGCCATCGATCGGCCCATGGCGCAGCCATTTCGAGCTGTGCGGCGAGCTGGAGCAGGATCGTCTCGTCGGGCGCCATCAGCTGCACGCCGATCGGCAGGCCGTCTGATGTGACGCCGAGCGGCAGCGAGACCGCCGCCCAGCCAGTCACATTCGCAAGCGAGGTCCAACCCGTTGTGGCGAACTCGACGTCGAAGTACGCCCGCGTCGTTCCGCGCGGCTGGTCCAGCAGCGCGTAGGGCGGCGGCGGAGTGAGCAAGGTGGGCACCAGCAGTACATCGTGGCCGCCCATGCCTGCCGCGAAGCGGCGCGTCTGTGCGTGCACCGCGCCGATGGCGTCGGCGTAGGCGACCCCGCTGGTGGTGAAGCCCTCGCGGACCATCACCCAGGTGCTCGGCTCGAACTCGTCCTCATGCGGCTGGCGCCCGAGATGTGCGGTCGCCATGGCGTGCAGCTGGGCATTGCTGACGTTGTGCAGGACGGCGATGGCGTCTGCGACGGCATCGCCGTCGACGGCCGGGGCGCCGGGCTCGACGATGTGGCCAAGGCCGTCGAGCAGCGTGCCGGTGCGCTCGACGGCGGCGACGACCTCGGGGTGCGTGGTCGGCCCTTGGAACGGCGATGCCGTCGCGATCAGGATCCGTTGCGCGGCGGGTTGCTGCGTGATCGCCTGCAGGAAAGGCATTTTCGGTGCAGGCGCGGTATAGGGGTCCCCGGGAGCCGAGCCTGCGACGACGTCGAGCAGCGCGGCGCTGTCGCGGACGGTGCGGGTGAGCGCGTGTTCGTTGACCAAGCCCTCCAGCCCGTGGCCGCCACCCGGCGCGAACGACGTACGGCCGCGGCGTGGCTTGAGACCGACGAGGCCGCAGCACGATGCGGGCACCCGGATCGACCCGGTGCCGTCACCGCCCGACGCGGCGGGAACGACGCCCGCCGCCACCGCCGCCGCCGACCCGCCGCTGGACCCACCGGGAGTGATCGACGGCGACCACGGGTTCACCGTTGGCCCGAACAATGACGGCTCGGTCGTGCAATGGTTGCCCCATTCGGGGGTGTTGGTCTTGCCGAATACCACCAATCCCGCCGCGAGGTATCGATCGACGATCCAGGCCGACTCTGTGGCGACGTGGGTCCGCAGCGCGCGCGAACCCATCGCCTCCGGTGCGTCGGCCAGCGATGCGCCAAGGTCCTTGAGCAAGAAGGGAACTCCCGCGAGCGGACCTGAACTTCCGTTGTGCGCCGCGCCGGAGGCGTCGAGTGCGGCGGCCTGCAGGCGGCCACGGTCGAAGAGGTCGGCGATGACGGCATTCAGCTCGCGGGTGGCCTCGAGGCGCACGATCGCGGCCTCCAGAAGTTCCGTCGCGGACAGCTCACCAGAGGCGACCAACCCCGCCTGCGCGATGGCGTCGAGGTCGGCGAGTGCGAGGGCATCGGTTGTGTCCATTGCGCGCATCATCCTGCGCCGTCACATGGCCGGCAACTCGAGCCGCGATGTCTTTTCGGGTCCCGCCGGGTCGTTATAGGGGTACAGACACACCGAAAGGACCAGACATGACCGAATCCCTGAACCGCCAGTTCACCGCGACACTGCAGAAGAGTGAGAACAAGGGCGGCTGGACCTACGTGGTCATGCCCGATTCGGCTGCCTTCTTCGGTACCCGCGGCCTGGTCAAGGTCCGCGGCACCGTCGACGGCCAACCATTCGCGAGCTCGTTCATGGCGCTCGGCGACGGCACCCACAAACTGCCAGTGAAGACCGACCTGCGTCAGCGCATCGGGAAAGAGGCGGGCGACGAGGTGACCGTGCACCTCGAGCAACGCCTCCGCTGAATGTTTCTTCACTTCCACGACCTGCCGTCGGATTCGCCGTACATCGAACGGGTGTGGCCGTGCTATAGACCATGCTTACCTGCGTATATGCAGTGTTCTGCCCTCAGCCATGCGGACAGTTGTCGGGCGGGAACTGGCCTGTTGTTTCGTCAGGTTTGATACTTGGTAATACCTGGATTACACCCCGTCCAGAGGTTCTGGGACTGACGTACCAGGTCGGATATCCACCGCCGAGCTGCTGAGCAAGCTCGCCCACGACGGGTGACGTGCCTGCCCTAATATGCGCGCGTCGATTCCCGGCAACTACGGATGGACAACCGGCGCGAAGCCCGACGGCGTGGTCGCGGTCACGCTCGGGGTCGCCACGCTTGTCTCCGGCGCGGGCGGAGGAGTCGTTGTTGTGATCGTCTGCTCCGTGGCCTGCGGCATTACGGGACCTACGGCTTGTTCGGGCTCGGCGGAACTGACGTCGCCGAAGATCACACCAAGCACTCCCATGGCGACGACCGCGCTGACACCGATAGTCGCCGATCCCAACTTCCACTGTTTTGCCTGCACCTTGACCACTCCAATCCGGTCGGTGGTCGGCCCCGCCACCGGGGCCCAACCCTAAACAGTGCGGAGGGCCAGGGTCGTGACCTCCGATCTATGGGTAACCGACGCCGTCAGCGATGAAACCCGAAGGAGCCGCTTCGAGGACAAAGTCGCGCACGCTGTCCTCAGCATCGGCGACACCACGGTGCTCGCCTCAGACGGCCAGGGCGAGAATCAGCCCGAGTTCAGCGGCTTTTCGCTTTCGCTGACTGTTTCTGATGACGAGGGGCGGAGCGATTGTTCGCGGCTCTATCCGACGGGGGGACTGTGCAGGTGCCAATGGCACCGACGCCTTTCGCGTCACGCCTCGGCCTGGTCGCCGACAAGTTCGGCGTGCCGTGGATGGTCGTGTCACAGAATGCGACGGGGTGACCTACCCATTTCATAGCCGGCGGGAAACGACATCTCGATGACCCGAAGCTTGTCATTGGCTTTGGATTCCAGTTCCAAGACGACGCAGCCGCCGCCGAGAACCTTGGACTCCAAAACGATGTAATGCTGGCCGCCACCGTTGACATCGGTGACGTGTTCCCCCGAACGCAGCGCCTCGACGGGCACGAGCTCGGGTGCTGTCAGATGGTGTGGTTCCACCCTGGCAACCGTAAGCGACGAAACCAGGCAAGGGGCTGGTTTCGCCCGACCTGGGTCAGCCGACCGTCATGGCATAGCCGACGCCTCCCAACACGACCGCAAGTGCGCACAACACGAATGTTGCAACGGCAAAGGGCCATCCGGGTTTGCGCCGGACTGGCTGGACGACAGTCACCACCAACCCGATGACCCCGATTGCGAAGGCGGAAAGCAGCGCTATCCCGACTGCGGTGACGGCGCCGTCAGCGCTGCAGCTCTCTGGCGGGCAGCAATCCAGGAAGGCAAGGGAGAACAGCCCCATCGCCGCCGCGACAACGCCGAATGCCACCGTGACGATGAGGGCGCCGATGGAGATAACCAGATCGGTGGTCGGGATGGGCGGCTTCGAGGGTGGCGGCGCAGGATAGCTGGGGTACCCCATGCCACGCGATGCTATCGGCCCGTTTGGCGGTTTCCCGACGATCTCGATGCCGAATCGGCGATCATGGCGGCCAGCAACTGTGGGGGTGGCTCATGTACAGCACGATGCAGGACTTTCCGCTGACCGTGACGGGCATTCTGCGGCACGGCACGGGGTGGCACTCGAATCGAAGGGTCATAACGGCGGGCCCGGACGGGTATCGCGACATCAGCTTCGGAGAGCTCGGGACGCGGGTAGCGCAGCTCGCCCATGGCCTGCGCGAATTGGATGTGTCCGACGGGGACCGCGTCGCGACGTTCATGTGGAACAACCAGGAGCACCTCGAGGCCTATTTCGCCGCACCGTGCATGGGGGCGGTGCTGCACACACTGAACGTCCGGCTGGCACGGGAGCAGATCGCATTCATCGCCAACCAGGCCAAGGATCGCGTTGTGCTGGTGGACATGTCGGTGACGCCACTGCTGGCCGCGGTGCTGCCCGAGATGACGTCAGTGCACACGGTGGTGGCCGTCGGCGATGGCGACGTGGCGCCGCTCACCGCCTCGGGCAAGACCGTGATCCGCTATGACGACCTGTTGGACGGCCAACCGCTCGAGTTCGACTGGCCCGATCTGGACGAAAGAAGCGCTGCCGCAATGTGTTACACCAGCGGCACGACCGGCAACCCCAAGGGGGTGGTGTACAGCCACCGCTCGAGCTATCTGCATTCGATGGCGGTCTGCTCGGCCAACGGCATCGGCCTCGCCGACGGCGACCGCGTCCTACCGATCGTGTCGATGTACCACGCCAACGCCTGGGGTCAGCCTTATGCGGCCGTAATGGCCGGCGCTGACTTGCTGCTGCCGGACCGTTTCCTGCAGGCCGCGCCTCTGGTGGACATGATCGAACAGCGACGCCCCACCACTGCCTCCGCCGTCCCGACGATCTGGAACGACGTACTGCACTTTCTGCGCGCCAACCCCGAGCGGGACATCTCGTCGCTGCGAACGGTGTGCTGCGGCGGCTCGGCGGTACCGCTGGGGATGATGAAGGAGTACCAGCAGAAGTACGGAGTGATGATCCGGCAGGCCTGGGGAATGACGGAGACCTCGCCGCTGGCGGCGCTTGCCACTCCGCCGCCGGAGGTCAGCGACGAGGATCATTGGGCGCTGCGCAGCACCGCGGGCCGAGTGATGTGCGGGGTGGAGGTTCGCCTTGTCGATGACGCAGGCTGCGTGCTTCCCAACGACGGTAAGGCCGTTGGCGAGATGGAGATTCGCGGACCGTGGATCACCGGTTCGTATTATCAGAATGCCGATCCGTCGAAGTTCGATGACGGTTGGCTGCGAACCGGCGACGTTGGCCGTATCGATCCGCAGGGCTTCATCACGCTGACGGACCGCTCCAAGGACGTGATCAAGTCCGGCGGCGAGTGGATTTCGTCGGTCGAGTTGGAACTTCTCATCATGGATCACCCCGCCGTGCTGGAAGCGGCCGTGGTGGCGGTGCCCGACGACCGGTGGCAGGAGCGGCCTCTGGCCGCGATCGTCGTCGACAGCGACGCCGCAGTCACCGCAGGAGAACTACGAAAGCACTTGTGCGACAAGGTCGCCCGATTCTGGTTGCCCGAGCGGTGGACGTTCATCGACGAAGTGCCGAAGACCAGTGTTGGCAAGTTCGACAAGAAGGTCATCCGGTCGCGGTACGCCGACGGTGTCTACGACGTCGTCGACTGCCGGGACTGATGCTTCGGCTTACCTTTCTCCTGCGGTCATCGCCCATCGGATGCCGCCGACGACTGCGCGGCCCGCCATCCGGATAACTGTGGCTTCCACCGGAGGAAAATAGGGCAGCAGCAACGGCATTCGCGCCCAACCGGGCAGCATCGACACCGATGTGGCGGCCAGAAGGCCGTACGGTGCCCGCGCGGCGAGCGGCAGCGGGGGAGTCAGCAGCAGGAAGCGGGCGGCCTCACGCGCGGCTGCAGTGCTTGACAGTTCGGGGCGGAATGCGTCGATCCGCATCCGAAGTTCATTTTCGGTCTGCGGTGGGTCGGGGACACCGAGTGCCGCTGCGATGCGGGAGGTATCGGCTACATAACCGTCCCGGCCGTTCTGATCGAGGGGCGCGGCGCCGTAAAGCTGATGGGCAAGAAGGAAGCTGTCGACTTCGGCGATGTGGACCCATTCCAGAAGGTGCGGGTCCGAGGCGCGATAAGTCCTGCCGTCGGCAGCGACCCCGTGGACATGCCGGTGGATTCCGCGCACCCGATCGACGGCGCGCTGCGCGTCGGCGGCCGGGCCGAAGGTCGTCACCGCCAGGAACGTACTGGTGCGCTGCAGCCGGCCCCACGGATCGCCGCGGTAGTCGGAGTGCTGCGCGACGCCGGCCATCGCCAAGGGATGCAGCGACTGCAACAGCAGTGCCCGCAGCCCACCGACGAACATCGACGCATCTGCGTGTACCCGTCGGATCGGGCGGTCTTCGCCGAACCAGCGCGGCCCCGGCGTCTCGTGGATGTGTGCCCGATTGGCGGGCCCGTCCGGGCCCGCGACCATGCCGAACAGACTGCGACCCAGACTTTGGCGCACAATGCCGAGATCGGGCAACACCGTCATGTTTTCGACCCTACGCGTATTGATCCGCGGTTTTGCCTTCTGACGAGGCGTTAATTATTAGTCTCGGTTCTACGCGGGTACCTAACGATTGGCAGGTAGCAACTATGCGTCAGCGGGTTCTGAACACTGTGACAGCGATGGTTGTGGCGATGTCGGCGGCGTCGACCGTCGGCGCCCAAACGGCGGCGGCCGATGGCCCGACCGGTAGCGGCGGCGGCGGTGGGGCAACCTTCGTGGCATTCACCCAGATCTTCAGGCGGTGCGACTTCAGTACCAACACACACATCGGGCCGACCGGCAACGCGGGACCGAGCGCCTTGGTGCGCAAGACGGGTGCGGGTGTCGTCGCGGACGTGCAGGTCGTCAGGGCGATCCCGGGCACGGTTTATGTCGTGGGGTTGGTTCAGATGCCTCATTCGTCGGCCGTGGGTTGCAACCCCGGCGATCCCGGCGTGATCTCCGCAGTGCTCACGGCCGATGACGCGGGCAATGGCGGCGTGACTCTTAGCGGACCGATTGCGCCTGGCGGCACGGGCGTGTGGATGTACGTCAGTCGACCGGGATATATGTCGCAGACACCGGACGAGTTCTACACGTCGGATTTCGTCGTTCCGATCTAGGGTCTGGGCCCCTCGTAGTCGATCATCGGCTCCTGCTTGATCACCACGCCGCCGACCGTCACCCGGAGCCCGGCGGGGGAGATCGAGTAGGTGACGCTCGCGTTCTTGGCGATGAACCCCTGCGTCGACGTGCTTCGGGCCGACGTCTTGAGCACCGCGTCGTCACTCAGCCGAAGGCCCAGATAGCCGTATCGACCGTTGCGGTCGCCACAGATGACCACGAGTGATCCAGGTGTTCGGCCGATGGCGACGGCCGTCTGGGTTCCGTCGCATCGCGCCCCGGAGTTGACGAAGCCCTTGTCGTCGACCGCGAAAGGGTCAGGCGCCGCGACAGGTGGAGGCGGCAGAGGCGCAGGCGGTGGCGGGCTCGGTGATCGGCTTGGGGTGACCGCCGTCGACGGACGGGCGCTTGGCTGCGAAACCGATTGATGGGTAGCCCATTTCACCATTGCGCCGACGGAGACGACGAGCACCGCGAGGAGGACCGCCGATCCGCGGAAGGTCAGGCGTCTGTGCAGGAGAAGCCGACGTGGGGAGGCTGCATTCGATGTCGGCCGCGGGATCGGGAAGGTTGCGTCAGATACCCCGAGCTGATAACCAAGGTCGCTCCCGTCATGCAACTTCGTGCACTGGTTGTGGGAACATTCTGCACCAGGTGCGCGTGTGAAAACCTCGGCTAGGCCGCAACCCGATTTGGCCCGGATCATGTTGATTCACTGAGGAATTTGCTAGATCGAGTGGTGGGCAGCGAAGCGTTGATCGACTACGCGTCGCGGGCGCTGGCGGTGTGATTACGGTGGACAGGTGACTGTGTACGCCATCGCTGCGCTGAAGTTTCACCGATCGCAACGCCTACGACCGGTACCAAGCGGCGTTCATGTAGGTCTTCCTGCGGCACTCGGGCACGGTGCTGGCCGCTGACGAAGCGCCGCAGATCGTAGAGGGGCAGTGGGACCGCGAAAAGGTCGTGTTGATGGAGTTTCCCGACGAATCCGCTTTTCGCAAATGGGCGGAATCTCCTGATTACCAACGGATCTCAGAAGATCGCCGCGCCGGTGCCGACACTGTGGTTTTGCTTGTT
>JAVXWV010000897.1:0-2818 GCA_032230775.1 Mycobacterium sp.
GACGAGCGTCACCCGCCGCAGGTCGAGCACGTCGAACGCCAGCGAGCGCATCCACTCCACGTGGCGGGCGTACGTGTGGTCCTCGATCCGGGTGGGCTTGTCCGACCTGCCGAATCCGACCAGGTCCGGACAAATGACGCGATGGCCCGCGGCGACCAGGATCGGAATCATCCGTCGATACAGAAATGACCATGACGGCTCACCGTGCAACATCAGCACCGGATCGGCGTCGGCAGGACCGTCTTCGACCCAAGCCACCCGCAATGTGCCGCCGTCTTGATCGGAGACGTCGCAATACTTTGCGGCATAGGGAAATTCGGGCAAATCGGTGAAATGTTCATCCGCCGTGCGCAATATCTGCATGCTGGCGAACTTACCGCCCGAAGCGACGGGTGGGATCGCGGCGAATCCGCCCTAGTCGTCGGCCCGTTCGTTGGATCGCAGCCAACGAACAGTTGGTGCACAGGCAAATTTTCGCCCAATCGCGTGTCGTCGCGTTGGCGGCGAACCATACTGGCCGAGATGATCCGCCGATCTTGACGGGTCACGACAATCAAAAGGAGAACACTGGTGAAGCGTGGCTTGGTGGTCGCCATAGGCGGCGCGGCGATTGTCATCGCAGGTCTGTCCGGCTGTTCATCGGGCAAGAAAACCGAAAGCTCCAGCTCGTCGGCGTCGAGCACTGCATCCAAAACCGCGTCGGCTAGCGCGACAGCAGCACCCAGTGGGGGCGGCACCAAGGTCATAATCGATGGCCAAGATCAGAACGTCGGGGGCACCGTCGTCTGCAGTGCGATGGGCGGAAACATGGACATCGCGATCGGCGGCGCCGCCACCGGCATCGCTGCAGTGGTCAGCGAAGACGCTTCGACGGTCACGTCCGTCGGTCTCGGCAACGTCAACGGCGTCACGCTGGGCTACGCGGCAGCGGGGGGCCAGGGCGATGCCAAGGCCACCAAGGATGGCAATAACTGGAAGATCACAGGCACCGCGACAGGGGTCGACATGGCCAACCCCATGCAGCCGGTGAACAAGCCGTTCGAGATTGACGTGACCTGCCCGTAGTCAGGTCCTTCGAATTCAACGCGACGGCGGCGTCCCTGCAGGGGCGCCGCCGTTGTCGTGCAAGAACGTCGTTGTCAGGCAGGCAGCGTGTAACCGGCGGCCGACTGACGCAGCTGCCAGATCTGGGCGGGGCACAGCTCGTTGACTGCCTGGTTGATCAGGTAGGCGCCCTGGTAGTAGTCGGCCGTGTTGAAGTCGGCCTTGACCTGGTCGACCAGCTGCGCGTAGCTCATCTTCGCGGCCACCCGGTCGCAGATGGTGTTGCCGTACCCGATCGCGGCGTCGGCGTTGGGGAAGTTGTAGCCCGGCCGCACGTGCACATTGACGAGGTAGGCGACCACGTCGGCGCTGGCAGGTGGGGCCAACGCGACCGCCCAGAACAACCCCATGAGCAGCGCGGCAACGAGCGACTTCATGGTGGCAGACCCTACGCCTGGGGTGCCGACTGTGCCCATTGTCGAGGCAAACGCCGACGGGGAATCTACGCTAAGGCCCATGAGGCTCATGGCTGCAGTGGCGCTGGGTTGTGGATTCATCGCGGCACCGATGGTGGGAGCGGCAGGCGCGTCGGCGTCGCCGGGGACGTGCGACGGCGCGGCGTGTGTGACGTACGTCGAGCGCGGCGCTGCCCTTGGTGATAGCTGCAATCAGAACACCCGATACAACTTCGGCCTCACCGCGTCGGGTGCCACGCTGGCGTGTGGCTCCAAGGGCCGGTGGGTCGCGTCGCCGCCGCTGGTCGGCATCCGCACGCTGCGCTCGCAATGTGGTGAGGACAACGGCGTCGCGCAGTCACCCGACGGCATCCCGCTGAGCTGCATCGGCGGGGCGTGGTCTCCCGACTACACCGTCGTATTCGGATAGCTAGAGCTGCGCCCAGACCGACTTGGTCTTCAGGTAGGCCTCGATGCCTTCCTGGCCGAATTCGTGGCCCCAGCCGGACTGCTTGTAGCCACCGAAGGGGACGGCGTGGTCGAAGACCAACTGGCAGTTGATAGTTACGGTTCCGGCCTGTAGGCGCTTGCCGAGCCGGTGCGCGCGGCTGAGGTTGTTGGTCCATGCGGTTGCCGCCAGCCCGTAGGTGGTGTCGTTGGCCATGGCGACGGCTTCGTCGTCGTCATCGAACGGCAGGATCGTGACAACCGGCCCAAAGATTTCCTGTTGGTACAGCCTCATATCGCGATTGACGTTGGTGAGTACGGTCGGGTGGACGAAGTAGCCCTTGCGGTCCAGTCGGTGCCCGCCGGTGACCACCTCGACGCCATCGGAGCGGCCCTCGTCGATGAATCCCATCACGCGGGTGAGCTGCTTGGCGCTGATCAGTGGGCCGCTCATGCATCCCTCCTCGTCGGGGCCGCCGAGCTTGATGAAGTTGGCCATGTTGGCGACGCCCTCGACCACCTGGTCGTAGACGCCGCGCTGGACGAAGATCCTTGAACCGCAGACGCATCCCTGTCCGGAGTGCACGAAGATGCCCATCGACGCCATGAAGATGGCCTTGTCCATGTCGGCGTCGTCGTAGATCAACACCGGCGACTTGCCGCCGAGCTCCAGCATGACCTTCTTAAGGTTGCCCGCCGATGCCCGCACGATCGCCTTGCCGACCTCGGTCGACCCGGTGAACGCGACCTTCTCGACGTCGGGGTGCGCGGTGATCGCCGCACCCGCGGTGTGGCCGTACCCGGTCAGCAGGTTGACGACGCCGTCGGGCACGCCGGCTTCCGCGATGAGGCGGTCCAGAAGCAGCGCCGAG
>JAVXWV010000041.1:0-3750 GCA_032230775.1 Mycobacterium sp.
CAGTCTGCACATGTTCTTCCATCGGCTCGGGCCGGTGCTGGCGCGGCGGCTGCTGTTGACCGGCGACATCATCGAGGCGGGCACCATCGAGCACCTCGGCATCTTCACCGACACCTGCGATCCTGCCTCGGTCCCGGCGAGGGCCAGGTATTGGGCGGAGAAGGCCGCGAAGATGCCTGCCGATGGCGTCGTCATCGCCAAGGAGGCGTTCCGCCTCGTCGAGCAGAGCCAGGCATATCAAGGTGAGGAAGTGGCGAGCTATCTGTTCCATGCATACGGGACGAACCTGCAGTTCGCGCCTGGTGAGTTCAACTTCGTCAAGACGCGGGCGCAGCACGGAACCAAGGAGGCGTTCCGGCTGCGTGACGAGCACTTCTACGTGCCAGAGCCGGAGTGACGCCGGTCACCTACTGACAGCAATACAGTATCTGCTACTTTTGTAAAGTCACCTAAGCCGAAAGCCGAGGTCGAAAACATGCCAACACCCGTCATCGTCGGTGCCGCCAGGACAGCTATCGGCCGGTCCTTCAAGGGCACCTTGGTCAACACCACGCCCGAAACGCTCATCACGACGGTGCTGCCCGAGGTTGTCCGCCGGTCCGGCGTGGACCCCGCAGACATCGACGACATCATCTTCGCCGAATCGCATTACGGTGGCGGCGATCTGGCGAGGTATGCCGCTGACGCGACAGGTCTGGATCACGTCCCCGGCCAGTCTGTGAACCGACACTGCGCGGGCTCACTGACCGCGATCGGAAATGCTTCTGCGCAGATCGGTTCCGGTATGGAGCGGGTGCTGATCGCCGGTGGCGTGCAGTCGCTGTCGATGACGCCGCTGACCAACCAGCGCATTCCTGGTCCTGAATTGAAATTTGAGGAGCGGTGGATGCCGCCGACCCACGTCGAGACGCCCGACGCACCGACCAAGGACATGTCGATCACGGTCGGCTGGAACACCGCGCAGTCGGTCGGCATTACCCGCGAGGAGATGGACGCGTGGGCGGCGAGGTCGCATCAGCGGGCCATCGCCGCGATGGACGCTGGCAAGTTCCTCGACGAGATCATCCCGATGAAGATTCAGCAGTTCGATGGATCGGTGGTCGACTTCAGCGTAGACGAGCATCCGCGTCGCGACACCACCGTCGAAAAGCTGGCCGGCCTCAAGGTCCTGCACCCCGAGATCGAGGGCTTTTCGATCACCGCGGGCAACAGCAGCGGCACCAACGACGCCGCCGCAGGAGTCGCCCTCGTCGAGCGTGGTTACGCCGATGCCAACAAACTTTCCGTGATGGCCACCGTGAAGGCTTGGGGCGCAGCGGGTGTCCCCGCACGCGACTGCGGGCTGGGTGCGGTGAAGGTGATCGGCAAGGTGCTTGATCGTGCCGGCCTGAAGCCGTCAGATGTCGCGCTCTGGGAGATCAACGAGGCCTTCGCCTCCGTTCCGATCGCGGCATGCCGCGAATACGGGATCGACGAGGAACTGGTCAACTTCTCCGGAAGTGGTTGCAGCCTTGGCCATCCCATTGCCGCGTCCGGCGCGCGGATGGTGACGACACTGATCTACGAGCTGCAGCGGCGCGGCGGCGGTATCGGCGTCGCGGCCATGTGCGCAGGCGGCGGCCAGGGCGGCGCCGTCGTCATCGAGGTCTAAATGCGATTTGTGTACGTCTCGTTGCGCTGAGCGCTCCTAAACGCACACAAGTCACTAGCGCGCGGGGGCCTTGCTGCGCGTGCGCGGGCCTGATGCCTTGGTCGCCTTGCGGGCGGCCTTGGCCCGACTCTTGCCACCGTCGTCGATCAACCGGCTCGCGTGGTCCAGGATGCACTCGAGACCGAACTCGAAGTTCTGATCGTCAGCCGCGCCGATGTGATGGCCCTTCGCCGTGACTTGGGCCAGCAGCGGAGTGCTTTCGGGGTCGATCGTCAACGTTTCCTCGATGTCGCTCGGTCCCTCATCGGCTGCGCGGTTCTTCTGCCGAAGTCGCTGGAGCACCACCGATCCGCGCACGTGGACCGACACCGCGGAGTAGGTGTCGAACGCGTCATCAGCGGACAGGCCGGCCTCCACCAGGCTGGCGATCGCCTTCTCGACTTCCTGAACGCCGAGCTTGGCCGCCCGCGGACTGAGCGCCGACCGAATGAGAATTAGGTCGCACAGAATCGGGTTGCCCATGAACGTCTTTCGCATCGTGCGCGCGTGGTTGGCCAACGTCTCGCGCCAATCCCTGGCTTCGACGTAGGGCGTGGCGAACACATACTGGCGCAGGGCGCGGTCGGTCATCGCATTGAGCAGATCGTCCTTCTTGCGGAAGTACCAGTAGATGCTCGTGACGCCGACGCCCAGGTGCTTGCCGAGCAGCGGCATGCTCAAGTTGTCGATGCCGACCTCTTCTGCAAGCTCGAATGCACCCTTGATGATGTCGTCGGGATTGATGGACCCGCGCTCGCGTCGCTGACGCTTCTCAGCGGGTGCTTGCTTTGCCACGAAGGGCACCTCCATCAAATTTGGTTGACCTCAATCTACCGTCGGCTACCGTCTGAACTGCGTCTTTGCATGCGTGTCGCCGCTGGGCCGTAACCGTCAACCTTACCGGGAACCATCCGGTCGATGGCGCCCACCGCTATTCCACTCTTCTACTGTAAGACCTATAGTAAGCGTCTCTAGCGAAATCAGCGAAAGGCGAAGGGTGGACCTCGGGCTGAAGGACGCAACCGCGGTAGTCGTCGGCGGCGGTCGCGGGATGGGATTCGCGGCCGCGCGCTGCCTCGCCGAAGACGGTGCGCGGGTCGCCTTGGTCGGCCGCACCCAGGAGGTTCTCGACCGCGCGGCCGAAGGGCTGACGGAAAAGGGAAGTCCTGACGCCGTCGGGCTAGTGGCCGACACCACGGACGCCTCCGCAGTCCAACGCGTATTCGTCGAAATCGGTGAGCGGTGGAACGGCGAGCTCAACATTCTCATCAACGCCGTCGGGCCCGGGACGCGGGGAACATTCGAGGAGCTCACCGACGAACAGTGGCGGGAGGCCTTCGACGACGGCGTGATGGGCATGGTGCACTGCGTGCGCTCGGCCCTGCCGCTGCTGCGTAAAGCTCAGTGGGCGCGCATCGTCAACTTCTCTGCCCATTCGACGCAACGCCAGACGGTCATCCTGCCCGCGTACACGGCCGCCAAGGCGGCCCTGACGAGCATCTCCAAGAACCTCTCGTTGCTGCTGGCCAAGGACGAAATCATGGTCAACGTCGTCTCGCCGGGCAGCATCGCGTCTGAGGCGCTGGTCGGCTGGGCGGCGTCGGTCGGTGTCGACGGCAGCGACCCCTATGCGCTCATGGCCGCCATCGACAAGCACTTCGGGCATCCTGCGCACATGCCCCGCGCTGGCCTGCCCGACGAAATCGGCCCCGTCGTCGCGTTTCTCGCGTCACGGCGAAATTCGTACATGACCGGCGCCAACATCAACGTCGACGGCGGTAGTGACTTCACCTGAGGAGTGAATTATGGCGACTGCCAAGGAAGCTCGCCCTTGGGCACGCTCAACGCTGCGCGGAATCGGCAACAGCCTGTACACCCCCTTCTGCGGTGAAGACGGCGACGACATCGACTGGGAGGCATACCGAACGCTGGTGCGTTACTGCGTCGGGGAGCTGCACCACCCGATGCTGTGGTGCACCAGCGGCGTCGGAGAGTTCTGGTCGTTGACGATCGATGAGCGAAAGCGATTGCTAGAGCTCGCGATTGAGGAAGGGCGCGCG
>JAVXWV010000045.1:0-3999 GCA_032230775.1 Mycobacterium sp.
TGGGCCGGTGGCGATATGCCGCCGGCCCATCTTTTCTACTACAGGGCTCGCGGCTTAGGGGCTGGCGGGCAAACCCAGTGGGGCTACGCCGTGGCAGTGGCTGCGGTCTTAAGCTCGCGCACCGCCGTACGCAGTCCCCGGCGTCTACCCGTGGCGGGGTCGACACCGCAACTCTCCCGCACTCCCTCGCCGATGCGGAATTTGAGCTCTGAGCGACGCCGCTGCCGTTGTTTCGTCGGTGAGATTGGCCGGTGAAGCGTCTACCTGATCGTTCGCTTCGGGTTTCATCGTTGGCCGCATCGGCTACCCATACATCAGAGGGTGACGACTCTGGCTCTCCGCGCGATTCACGCGTTCGCACCGGTGGATGGGGCGGACCCCTGACCCGATTGGAGTGGTCCAAGTGCAGGCAAAGCAGTGGAAGTCGGGGTCGGCGACTATCGGTGTCAGCGCGGTAATCGCTATGGGAGCCCTTGGTGTCGCCTTCGGCAACGTCAGTTCCACCGAGCCGGAACAAGTCGTAGGTCCGGTAGCGCAGCAGGGCACCGAGCAGACGATTACGACAACGACACCTCCGACCACGCCGGAGACGACTAGGGCGACCCCGAGCGTGACCGCGACCACGCCATCCGGCTACTCGCCGGCTCCCGGTCCGTAGTCGCCGCCGTAACCTTAAACCCGGCCGGTCTCATCGGCTGTCGGTCCGCCGAGAAGCGTTGCGCGACAACCAGCTTTCGGTGCCTAGGACTGGCTGAGATCTATTGCGCTGCATCGGGTTTCAATCGCCGATACATTCCCGCTAGTCTTGGGGACATGCGCCCGCTCGCAGCGGTCGGTGTCGTCCCATCAGCACAGTCAGTCTGGCCAGATGCCTTCGAGCATGACAAGGGGCTCGGCGTCGGGCCCGGGGCTGCGGCACCAACTGCGGCCGGTTAGCTTCCAGATCCACCGCCCATTGGATGCGTGCAGCGTCACGTGAGTGCCGTCGAAACTCAATCCGACGTCGGGGTTTGCTCGGGTGTGCTCGAGGACATGACGGGCGAACCACATGACCCGCGTCGCGTGCTCGACGCACAGCCGGTCGCCGTCACGGCGAAATCGCACTTCCCCGCATGGATGCGGCGGCGGCTCGACGGTGTGCGGTGTCACGCTCGGAATAAGGTCATTCCGAGGCTCGACTCGTTCCCGGGCAGCGGTTCTCATCGGCGTCACCCAGCGCCTCCGGAAACCGGTGCTGTCACTCATCAGGCCTCGCGCGGCGACCGAGCCGGTGCAGGCTGAACGTGGTGATTGTTAAGCCTGCCACGGCGGCCGCGCCCAGCAGAGCAGCCAACGCATCACTGCCGCTCGCGGACATGCATAAAGAAATCACCGCGCTGATCCCCGAACCCACAAACACCAGCAATGCCGCGGTTTCGGCGACCTCTCGGCCGGGGGCGCCGGTAAGGGCTTCGGTTTCGGCTGTCATGACCGCATCCTGTCGTCGGTGATGTGGCCGCTGAATTCCCCGCCACGGCGCATGGCAAACATCTGTGCATCGCCTGTGGCCGTGGGTGATGAGTGGTTTCCGGCCGCGCATCCCCGGGTACTAGCCCTGCGCAGGCGCGCGACGATGGCGCCCGACAACACCGCGTGCCGGGCCTTGCTGTGGCTGGCGTGGGGACCGGGCGCTCCGTCGGGTACCCGACCGCCATGCTGCAAGCCTGCGCCCTGCTGCGGACTCGTTCACCCGATCTGTTGCGCGCGTGACGGTTTCGGGGCGGGTCGCCGCGGTAGCTGCTTGTTCGGATCGTTGGCTCGCGCAACGGCGAAACGAATCACCTTGTCGGCCAGCGTGTCTGCAGCGCCTGCGGAGTCCAGTCTGGCCAGGCGGGGGAGCCGACGATGAAGCCTACGCTCATCTGGGCCACGATCCGCGGACCCTTGAGGCCGCTGTTGTCGTAGACGATGGCCTGGTCGCATTGCGTGATCGCTTCGGCGACTAGCGCCCACAACCGGTGGTAACCCATTGGCGATTCCAGTCAGCGGCAAGTTGGAGCTACCAGCTAGCAACTGGCGTCGAGCCGGCGACTGGGTTTTGCCTTCCATCGCCACGCGTGTACCCTTGTTATCATTCGATAATATGGGTGGAAGGTGAACCTTGAGCACTACAGGTGCGACCACAATCCAAGACCGAGATCACGCGTCGGCGCGTCTCTTACCGCTGTCGATGGTCTGTTGTGAACGCTGAATTAGGCGCTGGCGAGTGGACCTTGGATACCACGGTGACGTCAATCGGCTTTCAGGCTAAGGGGGCCTTCGGCATGAAGGTGAACGGCCGGTTCGACCGATACGAGTCGTCTATCACGGTGGGTGCCGCAGTGGCCGACTCCGCGATCTCGGCTCTTATATGGACCGACAGCGTGGATACCGGCATCAAGATGCGTGACGAGCACCTCATGGCGGATAACGTGTTTGCCACGGCACGGTTTCCTACTCTGGAGTTCCGCAGCACCGTCCTCGTCGAAACGCCCACTGGGCTCAAGGTCACCGGCACTCTGCGGATCCGCGACGTCAGCCAGTCGGTCACGTTCCACGCGACGCGGTCGACCACAATGGGACGGCCCCGCTACAACGCCACGGTGGTTGTGGCACCTAAGGAGTACGGGGTCACCCGATTGGGCACCACCAAGCCTGTCAAGGTCATCCTCGACGCCACGCTGAAGCGGGCATGACTGGTGCCGGGTCTGCCGATCTAATGGCGAAGTCTGCATGTGGAGATGAGGTTTCGGTGCAATGAGTCTGACTAGGACGTTGCGACAGAAGTTTCCATTTTTGAGGTACTCGCTCCTTCGCATGGCTTTCGGTGGCCTGAGCGTTATGCGGACGGGTCAGATGGGTGACGGCCGGGAGGAGGCGATGGCCGGTTACGTCATTGCCAATGCTCCGGCGGGCGATGTCGACGCCGCGATCGATGCCATCGACAACTTTGCCTACGACAAGTCAATCCTCATGAACGTCGGCGACGAGAAGGGCCAGCTGCTGGACGCCGCAGTCAAGCGCGCGAATCCGAAGCTCGCCGTGGAACTCGGTGCCTACTGCGGATACAGCGGCCTGCGGATCGCCCGAGCGGCACCGGGTGCGATGGTGTTCTCGATTGAAAAGTCCGGTGCCAACGCCTCGGTGGCCCGCCGCGTGTGGGCACACGCCGGCCTCGCGAATCGCGTCACTTGCATTAACGGCACCGTCGACGACGGGACGACGCTCGATGCACTCGCCAATGACTACGGATTCACCGAGGGCTGTTTGGATTTCGTATTCCTCGACCACTGGAAGGACGTGTACCTGGACGATCTGCAGCGGCTAGTCGGCCGGCGCTGGCTGCATCCGGGAACGATCGTGGTCGCCGACAACGTCGGCATACCCGGCGCACCTAAGTACCGCGCCTACATGAAGGAACAGCAAGGCAAGCGGTGGCAGACCATCGAGCACGAAACCCATGTTGAGTATCAGACGCTACTCAACGACCTGGATTTGGAGTCGGAGTTCCTGGGCTGAGCCGCGCCACCAACACCTCGCCGCCTGGGGCACGCGTCCATTACCGTCACGGCCCACACCTACGCAGATCTTTTCGATGACGAACTCGACAACATAGCGGCCGCACTCGACTCCCTCGACGACCTAAGTCGGGCCACCTGAGAAGACGCGCCAATGGCGGCGCCTCGTTTTGGCCCCATATTGGCCCCATCGCCAAGGCCGATTCGAAGATTCGCAGTTCGACGACAGAGCATAAACGGCCGTTGAGCTGTTGCAAACTTTGGTGGCCAGGGCCGGGATCGAACCGGCGACCTTCCGCTTTTCAGGCGGACGCTCATACCGACTGAGCTACCTGGCCATGACCGGAAGGCAGCGTGTGCCTCGCCGTGCTGGCGACCCTGACGGGACTCGAACCCGCGACCTCCGCCGTGACAGGGCGGCGCGCTAACCAACTGCGCCACAGGGCCTTGATTTCCTGCGTGT
>JAVXWV010000099.1:0-6628 GCA_032230775.1 Mycobacterium sp.
TCGGCTCCCTCCGACGCCCCATCAGGTGTCCCGCCGCCGGTGTCGTCAGGAGGGGATTTCCCATCACTCACCCGGCTCGGCGCATGCCTGTCCGGATACTGTCGACATTTGATGACAGTCGCGGAAGACCCTGGCCTCGCGGGCGATTGGGCGACACCAAGAATCCGTCAAGTTGGCGACCGCAAGCTTTACGCATGAAACTGACGCTCTTGCCATCGGTGGCTGTCGTTCTGATCGCGGGATGCTCCGCCCAGCACACCACCTCTGCGGCACCGGCCCCATCGTCTCCCTCAACGGCGACGGTAACCGTGACTCCCTCGCCGAGCGCTGCGCCTGCGCCGAGTCCGTCGACGCCCGAGGCGGCCGGCCCTTGCTCGGACGATGACCTCACGGTGACCAACGGATCACTGGAGTCGGCCGACACTCAGCGTCATGTCGTGGTGTCCTTCACGAACACGTCGTCACACGCGTGCACGCTCGTCGGATATCCCGGGGCGGACCTGGTCACTCCCGTCGGTGGTGTTCTGATCAACGTTCCGCGACGGCCCGCCGCCGCAGCACATCGACTCACCCTCGGCCCAGGCGACGTCGCCACCGCGGACGTAACGGCCTACGCCATCGACACCTCGACGGGCAACGCGTGCCCACGCTGGGGCAGTTTGGTCGTCACCCCGCCCAACGACTTCGTGTCGCACCCGCTGAGCGTCGACGTACCCATTTGCAGCGCGACCGTCAGCTCAGTGGACTAATTCCAGCTAGCAGCAAGGTCAAACGGGTGTCAGCAGTGACGACACCGCGTCACCACGTGCCGATGCTTGGAACCATGAAGGCAAAGATCACCTACGTCGCACCATGGTTGGCCGCAGCCGCGATCGGTGGAGCGATTGCGCTTGCCCCCATCGCCAGCGCTGCGACCCATCCTGCACCGGCCCCAAGCGCCGGTACCTCTCAGTCGGCTGTCGGCAGGCCCGGCACCGATCCGTCGACGCCCTACGGTACGGATCCCTTGAGCCCGGACATCTTCGGCTACCACACGTGGCTCGGCGACGACCAAGACGTGCCATTCTGAGGCCCGCGCCTCTAGAGGCGCGCGAAACAGGGGTTCGCGTCTTCCTTGGGGATCGACGCGTTCTGACTGGAGAACTTGCCGACGACTCCTGCCGCGGTGACTTCGACGCTGTCGGCGTGGATACCGAGCGGATAGTTGTCATTCAGTTTCTTGGTGAGACCGTCCAGCGCTGACTGCACGGTGTCCTTCGGCAGCGGGCCGTTGACGTCGACGACCTGCAGACCGAGGTCACCGTTGCTGACTACGGGCTTGGCCGTGACGCTGCCGCTACCTGCTTCCAAGACGATGGTGCCTGCCGAAGGATCCGTGCTCATACTGGTGACCAAGTTGCCCACCAGCGGCAGGTTGGCGACGACGGTGTCCTTGATGCCTTCCGACGTCCAACTGAGCGTCGCGTTCAGCGATCCGATGGTGCCCTTGGAGTCCGCGGAGTCCTGCAACCGAACGTCTTTCAGCGTCACGTCGGCCGTCATTCCCTTGGCGTCCTGAACCTGGTTGCCGGCGGTGGCGACCGAGATGTTGGTGTAGTCGCCGGTGACGTGCTGCCACAGGAATGGCGGGTTCACTCCGAACGAGACGGTGGCGCTGTCCTTGACGACGCACTCGGCAACCGCCACCAGGATGGTGTCCGCGCGGTGCCGTGCATAGAGCTCGGCGCCGGCCAGACCGCCTACCACCAGGGCGACGACGATGATCGCGATCAGAAGAAGCGACTGCGGACTGCGCAATCTGCGCCGCTTCTTGACTTCGGGTTGCTGAACGTCGGGAGGAGGCGGTGGCGGAGACCGCCGGATCTGTTCCGTCTGAGATGAATCGGCAGGCGACTGCGGCCGCCGGAACTGCTCGGTCGGCCCTGGATCCGCGGGGCGGCGGCGCGCGCGGAGTGGTTCGGTCTCCGGCTCCGGCTGCCCACGACGCGGAAGCCGTTGGGTTGCAGGGTCGGGTGGTGGAGTCCGCTTGCCGCGCCAACCAGGCGGCCCGGGGCGTTGGGGCGGCGTCACCTCCGCGATTCTGCCTCATCGGCGGGACTCCGCCGCTCACTCGTGCGCATCAGGTTCGAACACAGCGACGTAATCGCCGCCCGTTGACACCCAACACACTTCCTTCGTTCAGGAGCGCAGCAGTCTAACGACGGATGATTCCCTCATGCCGGATGATCGATCTTGCCGTGCGATCTTGATCGCATCGCCGATGCAACCGGGTGACGGAAGGGGAATCGCCATGCGTGACGACGACGTACGGGCCGTTCTGCAGCGCCACTGGGAAGCATCCGACGCCAACGACTTCGACACGGAACACGAAATCTACCGAACTGATGCAGTTCTCGAATATCCGCAATCGGGCGAGCGCATCCGTGGCCGGTCCAACATTCAGGCGTCGCGCGAAGCCCAGCCGAATGCGAAACGCTTCACCGTGCGACGCATCCTCGGCGGAGGAGACCTTTGGATCAGCGAACTCGTCCTCAAGTACGACGAGCAACCGTATTACGTAGTCAGCATTATGGAATTCGAGGATGGGGCGGTAGCCCGCGAGACGCAGTACTTCGGTGACCCCTTCGCCCCTGGGCCATCTCGCGCTCAATGGGTCGAGCGAATCGACTGAGTCGATCATCGCGACGGCAGGGTAGTCGAGTGCATCCAGTGCCAGCGCATCCTTCCCGGCGACGGTTCTGTGCGCGTCAACCCGGGACCCCAGTTGGGCGACGGCTCGGTACGCGTAGCCATCCCCTCTGCCAGCCACTGAACGGCACAGGAAACACAGTTTGGCCCGCCACCGGATCGGATCGCTGGTGGCGGGCCGAACTTCCATGGCCTACTTCTCTAGACGTTGAAGCGAAACTCGCCGACGTTGTACTCACACCGTCCCGCGGGCGGCCCACGCGGTAGCGGTAACGGTGAAAGGTCCACTACCCAGACGTTCGCGAGCCACTGATTCGAGACGTGCGCGAGAATCGTCATCGAGTCGCTGGACGTAGTCACCGGCAGGACCTACACCGAATGTGTACGGCTCCCACCACTCCTCAAACGTCGGGTGCACAACATCGACTGCAATCGAATCTTCTTCCACATCGCCAAGGGCGGCGGCTTCGAAGAGCTCGGTCAGATGCCCCTTGTGCGCGCCGGACAGTAGCGCTTCATCCTCAACGTCAGGGTCGATCACGTGCACCGCATCCCAGAACGGCGCCAGTGCGCCAGTCGGCCCGTCCCACACGCACGCTGCGACAACACCGCCCCGCCGAGTCACGCGCCTCATCTGTCTCAACCCGATCAATGGATCTGTCATGAAGTGCACGACCAACTGCGCCAGAGCCGCGTCGAATACGGCTGTGTCGTAAGGCAACTCCTCTGCAGTACCTCGACGCACGTCAACCTCGGGGAAGCGCTCACGGATCGCATCGACGAACGGTGGTGAAGGATCGATCGCCGCAACCCCGGCTCCAACCGATAGCAAATGTGCCGTTAGGGCGCCCGGCCCGCAGCCGACGTCAAGCACCTTGTCTCCGACGTCGACCCCGGCGAATGTCGCGAAGACCGCCGCAAGAGGCTCGGCATATCGGCCCATGAAGCGGGCATAGACCTCCGGCGGAACGATAAAACTCACCGGGCAATGCTACGTCGCCGGCCGCGCCTTAAGGCCAGTTCGTGGCGCAGCTGCATTGCACCTAGACGTTGAAGCGGAACTCGACCACATCTCGGTTCCCAGTTCATTTGCCCGCTGGCGCCGCACCATAACGATCATCATTCAAGTACCACCGCAACGACGCATTCTCGACAAGGAGCAGCCATGAGCAAAGGCGACCTGTACTCGACTGGTCTCGATGTGCGCCGCGAGGTGCTCGGAGACGAGTACGTCGACGGCGGAATCGCCGCATCAGACGACTTCATGATGGCCTTCCAAGATGCGGTGACCGAGCTTGCGTGGGGATATTCGTGGAGTCGTCCTGGCCTTGACCGGCGAACTCGCCTGATCCTCACGCTGGGCATCTTGGCCGGACTCGGACGATACGAGGAACTAGGTATCTATGCCCAGGGCGCGGTAAGGAATGGCGTGAGCGTCGATGAAATCAAGGAGATTCTGATCCACGTGGCGTCTTACTGCGGGACACCGGCCGCCCATCAGTCGTTCCTCGCCGTCCATGCAGCTGTCTTCAAGGACCGGGACTAAGCGCTACTTCTTCTGCTGATCAGACGTTGAAGCGGAACTCGACCACGTCGCCGTCGGCCATGACGTAGTCCTTGCCTTCCATCCGCACCTTGCCAGCGGCCTTGGCTGCGGCCATCGACCCGGCCGCGATGAGGTCGTCGTAGGACACGATCTCGGCTTTGATGAAGCCTTTTTCGAAATCGGTGTGGATGACACCCGCGGCCTTCGGTGCGGTGTCGCCCTGGTGAATTGTCCACGCGCGCGACTCTTTTGGCCCCGCCGTCAAGTAGGTCTGCAGGCGCAATGTGTGAAAGCCCGCCCGCGCCAACGCATCCAGCCCACGTTCAGTCTGGCCGATCGACTCCAGCAGCTCGGCGGCCGACTCGTCGTCAAGCTCCTGCAACTCCGCCTCGATCTTCGCGTCGAGGAACACCGCATCTGCGGGCGCCACCAACTCCCGCAACGACGCCACCCGCGCGTGATCGGTCAACACGGCCTCGTCGGCATTGAAGACATAGAGGAACGGTTTGGTCGTCAGCAGGTTCAGCTCGCGCAGAATCGACGCATCGATACCCGCCGCGAAAAGCGTCGTGCCCCCATTGAGAAGCTCCTGCGCCGCGACTGCCGCGTCGTACGCAGGCCTGCGCTCCTTGTGCGTACGCGCCTCCTTCTCCAGCCGTGGCAGCGCCTTCTCGAGCGTCTGCAGGTCGGCGAGGATCAGCTCGGTCTCGATCACCTCGATATCGGACTTCGGATCGATGCGCCCGTCGACGTGCGTCACGTCGTCGTCGGTGAACACCCGCACCACCTGGCAGATCGCGTCGCTCTCGCGGATGTTGGCCAGGAACTTGTTGCCGAGGCCCGCGCCTTCCGACGCGCCCTTGACGATGCCCGCGATGTCGACGAATGTGACCGGCGCGGGCACGGTCTTTTCTGAGTCGAACATCTCGGCGAGTTCGGCCAATCTCGGATCGGGCAACGCCACGACGCCCTCATTCGGCTCGATCGTCGCGAACGGATAGTTGGCTGCCAGCACGTTGTTGCGCGTCAACGCGTTGAACAACGTTGACTTGCCGACATTCGGCAGTCCGACGATTCCCAGATTGAGGCTCACAGGGTCCAGAGTCTAGGAGACTGTGACGGGCACGCCAGACGCGCGCTGACACCTACTTTAATGTTGAGCCGGTACGGTCTACCTGTGTCAGCACAGCGCACACGGTCGGCGGTGACGGCCGACCATCGCTCTGCGCACCCCAATGTCCCGGGTGTTCCGTGGTGGGGGGCGGCGCTGCTGGCGGTCACGATGACCGCCGTCGGCTTCGCGTTCGATGCAGGTTCCGGTAACAAAGAGCTCAGCTTCGTGTTCGCGGCAGCGTATGCGCTGGGCTGCATTTTCGCGGTGCTCGTGGTGCGGCAGACCGGGATCTTCACCGCCGTCATCCAGCCGCCGCTGATCCTGTTCGTCGCCGTGCCGACCTCCTATTTCCTGTTCCACGGCGCTCAGTTCACCGGCATCAAGGACACGCTGATCAACTTCGGGTATCCGCTCATCGAGCGGTTCCCATTGATGTTCTTCACCTCGGCCGCGGTCCTGCTCATTGGGATGGGCCGCTGGTATTACGGCATGTCGTCGCGACGGCGCGCAGTGCCCGCACGCGCGAAGGACGCGAGCCGCAGTCGCGTGTCCTCCGTCACATCCAAGATGTCCTCGCTGCTGACGGGTGAGCCCGCCGACGCTGACGTCGACACCACCACCGAGCCCCGCCGTAAGCACAACATCGACCGTCCGGCCCGGACGTCCAAGTCCGCCAAGCCCGCCGCCGCCCGCAGCAGCCGAACGACCAAGCGCCCCGCACCGTCACGATCGCGGCACGCAAGGCCGCCGGAGACAGAGATCATCGAACCGGTCACCGAGCGTCCCCGTCGGCCCCGCACGCCCCGGCAGAGCGAGCAGTCGCCGGTGCCTCCCGCCGAGCCGCGCCGTCGCCCTCGGTCCTCGACACGCGAACCCCGCAAGGCCGTTCCGCCTGCCGACCGGCGCGCCTCACACGAGCGCCCCGAGCGTCGCCGCCGCGTCGATGACTATCAGCCGCGGGAATCGCACGGCAGCAACGGCAGCAACGGAAATGGCACGCATCACCCGGTTTCGCGGGTGCGCTACCGCGGTGACGCCGAGGACAGCGACAACCACGCGGAGCACCGCAGCAGGCCGCGCTCGTCGCGCAGCCCCTGGGAAGCCGACAGCTGGGAGTACGACGTTTAGCGCTGCGCGCGCAGGAAGCGGCCCGCCGCCTCCACCGCAGGCCCAGAACTGCCCGCGTCGCTGACGAACACCGCGAGCGCGAGGTCACCGTCGATGCCGACGAACCAGCCGTGCGCGTGCGTGTTGTCGATGTACTCGGCGGTGCCGGTCTT
>JAVXWV010000170.1:0-14825 GCA_032230775.1 Mycobacterium sp.
GATCTGGCCCAGCAGTGGAGTTCTCGCAAGGGCATTCGCGTCAACGCGATCGCGCCGGGATTCTTCGAATCCGAGATGACCGACGCCTACTTGCCAGGGTACATCGACAGCCTCAAACCGCGAGTGCTGTTGGGCCGCATGGGCGATCCGGTCGAACTTGCCGCGACGCTGGTGTGGCTGGTGTCCGATGCAGGCGGCTTCGTCACGGGTCAGACCATCGTTGTCGACGGCGGCGTAACGATCACCTAACGGTCGCTACAGCGAGCGGCCGATGATCTCCTTCATGATTTCGCTTGTGCCGCCGTAGATCTTGTTCACCCGGGCCGCCGCGTATGCGCGGGCGATCGGGTACTCCATCATGTACCCGTACCCGCCGAAGAACTGCACGCACCGGTCTACGACGTCGACGCCTTTGTCCGCTGCGATCAGCTTGCCCATGGATGCGGTGGCAGGATCGTTATTACCGTCGATGTACTGCTGAACGCAATAGTCCACGGTTGTCTTGATCGACAGCACCTCGGCCTTCAGTTCGGCCAGCTCGAACCTGTTGTGCTGGAACTTGATCAGCGGCTTGCCGAATGCCTCGCGTTCCTTTGTGTACTTGATCGCCTCGAGCAGTGCGGCTTCGGCCATCCCGGCGCACAGCGAGGCGATGACAAGGCGCTCCCGCGCGAGCTGTTCCATCAGTTGGTAGAAGCCCGTGCCCTCCTTCTCGCCAAGGAGGTTCGCCGCAGGAACCCGCATGTCGGAGAAGAACAGCTCGCGGGTGTCTTGGCCGTGCTGGCCGACCTTCTCGAGGACGCGGCCCCGCTCAAAGCCCTTGAGGTCAGTGTTGGTTTCGGCGACGATCAGCGAAATGCCCGCGGCGCCCTCGGACGGGTCGGTCTTGGCGACGATCACCAGAAGGTCGCAGTGAGTTCCGTTGGAGATGAACGTCTTCGACCCGTTGACGACGTACTCGTCGCCCCCGCGAATCGCCGTGGTGCGGACAGCCTGAAGGTCTGAGCCGGTGCCGGGTTCGGTCATCGCGATCGCCAGCACCGCCTCGCCGCTGATGATCTTCGGCATCCACCGGTGCTTTTGTTCGTCGTTTCCGTAGGTATTGATGTAGTGCGCGACGATCGGCGAGTGCACTGGCCAGCCCGATGCGGAATCGTGCGCCAGCGCAAGCTCCTCAGCGACGATGGCTGAGTAGCCGAAGTCGCCACCGGTGCCGCCGTACTCCTCGGGCAGATCGAGTCCGAGCAGGCCGGCATCTCCCATCTTGTTCCAGAACTCCCGGTCGACCTGATGGTTCTTCGCCCAGCGTTCCTGATTTGGGGTCGACTCCTTGCGAAGGAACTCCGCGGTGTGCCTGCGCAGTTCGCGGTGCTGGTCGGTCTCCCAGGTGGCGCGGTAGGTGGGGAACAATTCAGACATGCTCGCTACGATACAGTTGTATCGTTTATTAGTCACCTACTATAAGGTGATGGAGAATCCGCGGGCGACGGACGACGACCTGACCGCCAAGGCGCGGATCCGAAACACGGCACTCGATCTGTTCTCTCGATATGGCGAGGACCGGATCTCGCTGCGCGCGATCGCTGCGGAGGCCGGTGTCACCCTGGGGCTGGTCCAACACCACTTCAAGACCAAGGCGGGCCTGCGTGACGCGGTCGACCAGTTGGTCGTGGATTACTTCTCGTCGACCCTGGCCGATGTCAGGGCAGACGGCAGCCCTGCGGAGATCGTGGCGGCGCGCGATGAGGCGGTACGGCAGATGCTGCGCGACAACCCTCCCGTGGTGAATTACGTGCGCCGCGCCATCCTGGAGCCGTCGCAAGACCGCTTCCACCTTCTCGACGTGTTGGTGGATCTCACCCGTCAAGAGGTAGGGGCGTTGCGTAAGACAGGCCGCGCCTCCATCAGGCGGCGCGAATCCACCCAGATTGTCGCGGTTCTCGTGCGGCAGATGGGCGAACTGCTCCTGCAACCTATGGTTGATGCGATCTGGGATCGCGTCGCGAAACCGGGCGAAGGGACCAAGCCACGCCTACAGGTGCATGTCGAATGAGTCTTGGAGTTCATACCGTTTACAAATCTTTGTGTTCACTATGAGCATCTCGCTTCCGCCAAATGCGCGCATACCGTGGAATATATGAAAAGCCATGTCGCCGTTAGTCTTACCGCCACTACCCTCGCCGCAACCGCCGTCGCGCTCGCCGCAGTCGCCAACGCAGCACCATCGGGACCTTCGACGGTCGACCAGACTGTCCGAACGCTCGAGGCCAGCGGCTACAACGTCATCGTCAATCGCACTGGTGGCGCGCCGTTGTCGCAATGCACGGTCAGCTCCGTCCGCCCGGGACAGACTTACTCGACCACCGATTCCCGAGGCGGCGACTCGCTCAGCACCACGATCACATCAAAGACGGTCTACGTCGATGTGACGTGCTGAGCCTGAACCATCGGTAGTCGTACTCTGAAAGTTGTTCTTCCGTCGGCGGATTCGGCCTCGATTGTTCCCATGTGCGCCTCGATGATCGAGGCGGCGATGGACAGCCCGAGGCCGAAACTGCCCGCCTGCCGAGACCGCGATTTGTCGGCACGGACGAACCGCTCGAACAGATGCGGCAGCAGCTCGTGATCGATTCCCGGGCCATCGTCGGCGACGCTCATTTCCACATAGTCCACGCCGTCATCGGCTCTGCCCGTCGCGACACCGGTGGTCACGGTGGTGCCCTCCGGCGTGTGCACTCGTGCGTTCGACAGCAGATTGGCGAGCGTTTGATGAAGTTGTGCCCGATCACCCCGCACCAACACCGCGCCATCGGGGACCTTGGTAATCCAGTGGTGTCCCGGCGCCGAAACCGCGGCGTCGTTCACCGCATCGATGATCAGGTCGGCGAGGTCCACCTCGGCGCTGTCGAGGTCCTGTCCTTCGTCGAGGCGGGCCAGCAGCAGCAGGTCGGAAACCAGCGAATTCATCCGGCGCGCTTCGGCTTCGATGCGCGCCAACGAATACTCGGTGGTCTCAGGAAGAACCGCGCTGTCCTGACGCGTCAGCTCCGCGTAGCCGTGTATGGCCGCCAGCGGGGTGCGAAGCTCGTGGCTTGCGTCGGTGATGAACTGTCGCATCCGCCGGTCCGATGCGGCGGCGTCGCCCAGCGCCCGCTCCACGTGGTCGAGCAGTCGGTTCAGCGTGTCACCGACGAGGCCCACTTCGGTGCGTGGATCGGTGTCGCCCGCGGGCACGCGCGGCGTGATCGCGTACTGGTCGCGATTCAGCGGTAGGGTCGCCACTTCCGCCGCGGTCGCGGCGACACGATCGAGTGGGCGAAGTGCGAACCGAACGATCGCAATTGAGCACAGGGCGGTGATCAACAGCGCAAGCGCGGTCAAGCCCACCGCGGTCCCAGTCAAGTGGGTCATCGCCTGCCATGCCGGCTTACGGGAGGCGCCCGTCACGAGCAACTCGTTGCCGTCGCCGGGCCTGGCGACCATTCGGTAGTAGCCCAGTTCTGGCAGCTCCACAGTCCGCGGTTGGGTTCCCGCCCAGTTTATTTCGCCAATTTTCGCGGTAGCGTCTTTCGGCGCCGGTCTCGCCTCACCGTCGATGAAGTAGGCGGAGTCGACCACCTTGCCGTCTCGGATCAACGCGATCACATTCCCCGGCGCCTGCCCGGTGAGATGGGTGAGCGGCTTCATCGCACCAGGCGGCGGTATCTTGCCCGACGAGTCGGGGTAGGTGCGGTATTTGGTCACCGATTGGCTGAACCCGTCGGCCGATCCGGAAAGTTGGCCGTCGATGATGCCAAGGACCGACGAGCGCAGACTCAGCACGGCGATCGTCACGACTGTCACGAGCATCACCATCACGACCGCGGATACGCCGACCACCAACTGCCGCAACAATGTCCAGCTGCGCCATACGCCGATCAGGCGGGTCATTCTGCCGGCCGCAGCATATAGCCGACGCCGCGCACGGTGTGGATCATCGGTTCCCGTCCTGCGTCGATTTTCTTGCGTAGGTAGGAGACGTAGAGGTCGACGATGCTCGACCGCCCACCGAAGTCGTAGTCCCAGACTCGATGCAGAATTTCCTTGCGGGTCAATGCTTTCCGCGGATTGCGCATGAGGAATCGCAGCAGCTCGAATTCGGTCGACGTCAGCGCGATCGTATCGCCGGCGCGGGTGACCTCACGGCTGGCGCCGTCGAGTTCGAGGTCCCCGACCGTCAGGGTCTCGTCGTCGGCGGGCGTCAAGTACGCCGACCGGCGCAGCAGCCCACGCAACCTGGCCACCAGCTCCTCGAGGGAGAACGGTTTGGTCATGTAGTCGTCGCCACCCGCGGTCAGCCCGGTGACCCGGTCCATCACCGAGTCGCGTGCGGTCAAGAACAGCGTCGGCGTGTACGTGCCGGAGTCGCGCATCTGCTTCAACACGCCCACGCCGTCCATGTCCGGCAGCATGATGTCGAGAACGATGATGTCCGGGGGGTTGGCAAGGTACTTGTCGACAGCCTCGGCGGCGTCGTGGGCAACGTCGATCTCCCAGCCCTCGTACTGCAGCGCCATCCGGACGAGATTGGTCAGCGCGCGTTCGTCGTCGACAAGCAGCACTCGGATCGGCGATCCATCGGCTCTGGACATCTGGGGCAGCCGGCCGAGGATGGCGCGGCGGGGTGCCGCGCCGCGGTCACTGACCGGCGTGGTGGTCATTTCCCTATTGTGACGACGTCACAGCGGATCGTCACTGCGTTCATAGGAAAGCCACATGTAGCGGTAGCCGACTAGCCTTCCTCACAGTTCCGATCAGGAGACGGTCACTTTCGCTCGCGTAGTTGCGTCGGTTGTTCGGCGATTTCGCGCTCTGGCACTTCCTGCCGCCCCGGCCGGGCGAGAACGGCCGGCGAGGTTTGCTCGGTCCTGAGCACCGCCGGACGCAACCGCTCTGGCATCGCGCGCAAGACCGCGGCGAAAATGAGGACGATCGCAATCGCGCTGCCGACGATGATCGCACCCGGTGCCGCCGGGAAGATGTTCTCGAGGAGCATGTACGCACCGAAGAGAAGGAACAGCGCGGCTGCGGTGATCTGGATGAGCCGCTCGGGCAGGTGCTTTCCCGCGACTGCTCCGACCACGATGGCGAGTCCGTCTGCGACCACCATGCCGAGTGTGGAGCCAATCCACACTCCCAGCCAATCGTGATCCGCAGCGAGGGTAATCGTCGCGAGCATCGTCTTGTCACCGAGCTCGGCAAGCACGAACGCGGAAGTGACCACGAAGAACGCGGGTGCGGCGGCTCGCTCGGTACGGGAAGCCTCCTCGTCAGAGAGCGAGTCACCGCGCAGAGTCCACAACCCGAAGAAGATGAAGGCCGCACCGGCGATGAGGCCGAGCAGGTGCGTCGGCAGTGCTGCGCCGACGTAGTGGCCGATCGCGACCGAAAGGACGTGCACTGCCGTCGTGGCGGCGGCGATGGCGGCCAACACAACCCACCAGCGGTAACGCAGCGCGAACATCATCGCCACCAGTTGGGTTTTGTCCCCCATCTCGGCGACAAAGATGACGGCGAAGCTCAGAAGCAATGCGGCGAGCACCCACAACTCCTCGGTCGGTGGCTGCCAGCCGCGAGGATCAAGAATGCCTCCGGCCAGCAACCGACAGTGTCAGTACGGCCGAAGGTCTCGCCCACCGGCAACTTCCACCGGTCCGAGCAACCGGGCCGCCCAGCAGTTGCCAGCTCGGCCAGTATGTCGATTGCACGATTGGGGCTACTCCCCTTCGCTACCTCGACACTACGCACGATGACCGCCGCCGCGCAACTCGTATGGATCGGAATCCCCTTCCCTGCAACATGTTTGGGTGTCAGCCGAATAGATTTTGGTTGTCCAAAGAATCGTCATCGCCGCGGCGACGCCTCTGCAGAGGCAAACCACACCGGAGAGTTCGAAACCGTCTGGTTGGACGGCTGATGACAAGGAAGCACAGGTAAAGAAGCCAACTGGCTAACGGCACCGCTACTTGCCCGGCGTGCTGGCCGCAGTAGGTTTCGCGGTCATTCCCACCTGGGCAGGCCTGATGGCAACCGTCGCGCTGGCTCCGCACGGCGAGGAGAGGATGTTCCCGCTGAACGTGGCCACAGTCATCATCACGTTGGTCGGCCACCTGATCTTCGGCCTTGTCCTCGGGCTCGCCTACCTGAAGGCACCCCGCGGACGGGACAAAAGCGATTGGCCTTGGCCGCCGCTGTCCGAATCAGCGCTGGTCAAGCGGGCCATTCGGTTCTCGAAAAAAGTCACCAGTTCGCCTTAAAGGAGTGCGAGCCGCGGGTCGTCGAGACTTCTGGGACGACCCGCGGCGGCGCGCTTGTGGCCATGAAGACCTTGGCTAGGTCAAAATTGGCCGGACAGGAGGTCTACATGTCTTCCCACCTGGAAGTCTCGAAGCCATCAGGACGGGAGCTGATCCCACTGAGCGGCCAACGAGTGACCCTCGGCAAGGCCTCAACCAATGTGGTGTCGCTCGAGCACGACCCGACCGTCTCTCGCTTGCACGCCATCTTGGAAAACCACGGGTCTGCCTGGTCGATACGCGACGTCGGTAGTCGCAATGGCACGTACGTCAACGGAGAAAAGATCGATGCCGAACGGGTCCTGCGTTCCGGAGACGAGCTGCGACTCGGCAAGTGCCGGTTGGTCTACGTGCAGGTTAAGGAGGGTGACGAACCGTCTTTTGAAAAAACAATTGTTCCGGACGCCGCCCAGCTCCCTCCGCGTCTGACTCGTCGCGAATTCGACGTGCTCGTGGTGCTGTGCCGTCCCTTGGTCTCCGACGACCCGTTTCCCGAGCCTGCATCCGTAAAGCGGATGGCGACCGAAATGTTCGTTACCGAGGCGGCCGTCAAACAGCACCTGCAAAACATGTACGACAAGTTCGGTATCCCCACAGAGGGAGACCGCCGCGTCCGTCTGGCCAATGAGGCGCTTCGGCGCGGAGCCGTCACAATCGCCCAGCTGCGCGACAGCGGCGCTAAGTGAAGTCGAGGGCCTCGACGGTCGCAACAGCACTTTCATGTGTGGGCCGGTTGGCGCCCCCAATGCAGTACACGGTCGAGCCGACTGCCGCTACCACCTCGCCGTGAACCGGAGTGTTGATCGGTGCCAGCGTGGTCCACTTGCCGTTGGCGATGTCGTACATCTCGACGGTGGCCAGCACGCGCGTCGGTTCCTCGCCACCGACGGCGACGATCCGGCCATCGATGAACGCAGCGCCGTAGCTCCCACGTGGAGTCGGCATGTCCGTCAGCTTGTCCCAGTTTCCGGATACCGGGTCGAATCGCTGGAAGGCCGCCGAGTTCTCGTCGGCGGATAGATTCCGCCCGCCCACGGTGTACACATAGACGCCGTCGGACACTGCAGCCAGGTGCTCACGTGGGGTCGGTAGATCGGCTGACTGCGTCCAGGACTGCCCGTCGAACACCTCGGTCTGCGGGACGAGCTTTTTCTCGTTCTGTCCGCCGACGACCACGAGCCTGTCACCGACGACCGCTGCTGCCGCTGCCGCGCGGGCATGTTGCAAGGGCGGAAGGTCTACCCACTTGCCGTCGCGGAACGCGAAGACCTTGTTCGACGCGTTGGCGAGGTTGTCGCTGGCGCCCCCGATGACAACCATCTCACCGCGGTAGTTTGCCCCCGTCGCGTGATGCAGGGGAATCGGCAGCGGAGGCCGCTCCTGCCACGCTCCCGTTTTGGTGTTGTAGCTCTCCACCGTTTGCAGCATCTCGCCGTGGCGCATACCGCCGGCAATCCAGATCTCATCACCGATCACGGTCCACGCCATCATCAACCTCGCGGTCGGCGCATCCGGTAGGGACCGCCATTCGGATGCGGGTTGGGGTTTCCGTGGTGCCAGCTTCAGCGCTTCCGCCGTCGACGTGACTTGATCATCGCCGGCACCGGTCGACCCGCCGATCGCGTAGACGGTTTTCCCGACTGCGGCCACCGCCATGCCATGGCGCGCAGTTGCCAAGTCCGGCAACCCATTCCACGAATGGGTGGCGAGATCGAGCGCGACCACGCTCTTGACGACTTGGCCCGCAGATATGCCTCCCACCACCACCAGCCGGCCGTCGGTCAATGCCGCGCCGAGATCGCTACGTCGGCCCGGAATCTCGGGCAGGCTCGTCCACGTGTCCGCTGTCGGGTCATACGCCTCGGCCGCCGCCAGGTCGGAGGTCCCGTTCGACCCGCCGAGGACGTACACCAGTTTGCCGTCTGACTCCACGCCCGACATCTGGCGTGGAGTGGGGATTGGAGCGCCGAGCTTCCAGGAGGTGCCGTCGAAGATCTCCGTGGTGTTCAACAGCTTGCCGTCGGCGCCAACGCCACCGGTGACGATGATGCGATCGCCCACCACGGCCGCCGCCGCTGCCGCCCGGGGCTGCAACAGAGGCGGCAGCTCCGTCCAGCGGCTGCTGACAATCCGCCACACTCGATCGGTTGCAACCTTCGGATTGGCGCCCTCGGTGCGCCAACCGCCGAGCACGACCGGGGTGTCCTGCCACGTCACGGCCATTGCATGCTGCACGGGAACGGGTAGGACTTCGCCGCTCTTCCAGCTGTCGATGGCAGGGTCGTAGCCCTCGTGGGCTTCGCTGACGTGGTTGTCCGCCCCCATGCCGCCGAAAACCCAGATCGTGCCGTCGGCCTCGGTGACCGCCACCGCATCTCGGGCGACGCGGGCATCCGCGATCGGCCGCCAATCAGCTTGCGCTTCAGCGGTCGGTCGGACCGGAGGGGCTGGGGCTTCGCCACCGCGGGTGTCGCGCGAAGTGACTATGAAGACAGCGCTGATCACCAACAGCAGCACCGCCGCTGCGGCAGCGGATGCGATGAGGATTCGCTTGCGATTACCCCTTGGCGGCGGGACCGTGGGCACGGGACCGGACTGCGCCACTTGCGGGATGGGCGGGACTTGCCAGGGCAGGCTTGATTGGCTGATCGATGCGGTGTGCGCGAACATGCCAGGTTCCGGCGGGGGCGTTGCCACTGTGGCACCGCCCGGGGGGATGGAACCCCCTCCAGGCGGGACGGAACCCACTCCAGATGAATCGGGCAGACGCGAAGTCCCCGACAACGGCAACGCTTGGGTGCCGCCCGTCTTCTCGGGGTGGCCACCGGGACCACTGAGCGCCATGGGATCCGCTGTCAAGCCGTTGTGCCGCTGCGCCAACTGCAGTGCGTGGCCGAATTCCGCTGCGGACACGTGTCGTGCGCCCGCCTCCTGCGACATCGCCTTCTCGAGCGCAGCGCATACATCGCTGGGGATTCCCGCGGGCCGCAGGTCCGGCACGGGCGTGGAAGTGATGCGCAGATAGTGCGCGATCAGATCCTCGCCGCTCTTGCGCTCGTGCGGCGGATTCCCGGCGATCAGCGCGAAAAACGTCGCGCCGAGGGAGTACACGTCGGCCGCGACCGTCGGCGGATTGCCGGAGAGCACCTCGGGCGCGGTGTAGGAGAGGGTGCCGGTGAAGAACCCGGTCACCGTTTTGTATCCACCGGCGATGCGCGCGGTCCCGAAGTCACTCAGTTGCGGTTCGCCGTAATCGTTGAAAAGGACATTGGCGGGTTTGATATCGCGGTGCAGCGTGCCGGTCCGATGCGCGGTTTCCAGCGCCCCGCACAACTTCACTCCGATGTGCAATGCCTCGGGCCACGCGATCCGGCCCTCCCGGTGAACCCGCTCCGCTAGGGAACCCGCTGCGTGGTACGGCATCACGATGAACGGCCGGTGACCCTCGGTTACGCCGACCTGCAGGATGTTGACGATGTTCGGGTGGCCGGAAAGCGCTCCCATCGCGTAGCCCTCACGCAGAAAACGTTCCCGGTCGTCTTCTTCGAGGTCAGACGCAAGCACCTTGATGGCGACGCTTCGCGCGAGGGACTTCTGGTAGCAGCGGTAGACGACCCCGCTGCCGCCTCGGCCCACTTCGACGGCATCGTCGAACCCGGCGGCTGCCAACTCAGACGCCATCGTCATAGTGCCAATCTTCCTCCGGTAAATGCGGATGCTTCGCTCCAAAGGTACCTAGCAAAGACATCACAAGCGCCGGATTTGCGTTTCGTCGCCGCAACCGAACGATTCCCCGAGAACGGCACAGCCCGGGCCACAAACCGTGTGGTGACATCACCACGGGCGTCGGATGGCACACGTGGTGTCTCCAAACGGTTGGCGTGGGCGTCTAGTGCGCCATTTCCCAGCGGACTGGCGGACGCAATATTCGAATCGTTCGGTATTCGTCCCTTCTCTGCCTCCGACCCAGCGTGATTAACGCGCGATCTTGTTGGGTCTCAAAGATCGTCGCGAATCCGCTGTTAGGCCGCCTTGGCTTCGATGATGCTGAACAGTGACGCCGTCGGCACCACGCGCGTCATCTGAAATCCTACGTGGTGCAACAGGTCTCGGTATTCATCCGCAGTGCGTTCGCGACCGGTGTTGTCGACCAGCATTCCCAGGTCCGACCACTTGGCGACGGAATCCCGGTCGTGCGGCGGTATCACGCACTCGACCAGCAACAGGGTCGCGCCGTCGCGGGCCGCTCCGCGAACCGTTTTGAGAATCTGCTGAGCCCTGTCGTCCGGCCAGTCGTGGATGATGTTCTTCATCACGTACAGGTCACACCCCTCGGGGGCCGAGTCGAAGAACGACCCCCCTGCGACCCGGACGCGGTCAACGACATTGTGCTTCCGCAGCAGTGGGCCCGCACCCGCCACGACGTCGGGTAGGTCGAAAAGGATTCCCTTCGCCGTCTGGGTGGTCGCGAGGATGCCTGCCAGCAGGCGGCCGTGCCCGCCGCCGACATCGGCGATCGTGCGGTAACTGCTGAAGTCGTACGCGGCTGTCACCGGGGCCACCGCCAGTTCCGAGAAGTTGGACATCGCCTGGTTGAAAACGTCGAAGACTTCGGGCTGACTTGCGAACCAGTCGAAACCCTCCATGCCGCGCAGCTTCGGAACCACCGACTCTCCGGTTCGGATCGCATCGACGCAGTGACTCCAATGCTCGCGGTCCATCGGCGAGCCGATGAAGCTGGCGAGGGCCGCCATCGAATCGGGCGCGTCCCAACGCAGCGTCTGCGCCAGTGGCGTCAAGTCGTAGCGGTCATCGCCAAGTCGCTTGAAGACGCCGCGGCCGATCAACGCGCGCAACAGCCGGCGCAGCGCATCCGCGTCGGCACCGACCCTGCCTGCCAGTTCGTCGAGCCCGAGCGGCTTCTCCGCAAGCGCGTCGGCGATGCGGAGGTCCGCGGCGACCGTGATGCTCTGGGCCATCCAGGCCGCGGTAATGAACTCCCCCATCACCGCGGGCGCGGGGGCCAGCGACTGGTGAAGCCGCAGAAGACGATCACGGATCCGCTGCATCGCGTGTGCGAGCTGGACCGGCGGGACCTTGGTGGAGAGCTTCATCGCGTTTCCTCTCATGCTTCGTCGGACGAGTCGACTATCCGGTGCGGCAACGCTCAGAGAATCGGCCAGAACGCGGAGAAGCTGCGGCAAAGGATCCGTAATCTGCGCGGTTTCGCGGATGTTATGGGGCTGACGAGCATCGATGCTGGTTAGCATGAGCGGGATTGACCCACGCGCGGCCACGCGGCCGCGCACCGAAAGCGATGTAGGCGTGAGCGAGCTACCGACCGGCACGGTGACACTGCTGCTGGCCGACGTCGAAGGCTCGACGAGGCTGTGGGAAACGCAACCGGAGGAGATGGCGGAGGCCGTCGCACGGTTCGACCGCGCACTCGCGGACATCATCGCCGCCCACGGTGGTGTGCGGCCGGTGGAGCAGGGTGAAGGCGACAGCCTTGTCGTCGCGTTCGACCGCGGCAGCGATGCGGTGGCGTGCGCGCTCGACCTGCAGTTGGCGCCTTTGGCGCCGATCCGGCTGCGGATCGGCCTGCACACCGGCGAGGTCCAATTGCGCGACGAAGGCAACTACATCGGACCGACGATCAACCGAACAGCTCGGCTACGCGACCTGGCCCACGGCGGCCAAACTGTGCTCTCCGGCGCGACCGAGGAGATCGTCGCCGACCACCTGCCGCTCGACGCGTGGCTGCTTCCGCTTGGCAGCCACCAGCTGCGCGACCTTCGCAGGCCCGAGAGGGTCATCCAGCTGTGCCATCCCGACCTCCCAAATCAGTTTCCACCCCTGCGTCTGCCCGAACGCGTTGCCTCACAGGGACTTCCACTACAACTGACGAGCTTCGTCGGGCGCAGGGCGCAGATAGACGATCTCGCGCGCATAATCTCCGAGAACCGGCTCGTCACCCTGACCGGCGCCGGGGGTGCGGGCAAGACGCGTCTTGCCGTCGAACTCGCGGGCCGGATCGGTGCTGAGTTCCCCGACGGCACAAAGTATGTCGACCTGGCGCCGATCACCGAGCCCGAGCTCGTTTCCGTCACGACCGCCCGGCTACTCGGACTGCCGGACCAGCCCGGCCGGTCCGCGACCGAGGCACTGCTGCGGTTCATCGCCGATCGACAGATGCTGCTGGTGCTGGACAACTGCGAGCATCTCCTGGATGCGACGGCCGCCCTCGTGGTCGAGCTGCTTGGGTCCTGCCCGGGAGTCACCGTGCTCGCGACCAGTCGGGAGCCGATCGGTATGACGGGCGAGGCGATCTGGCGGGTGTCGTCGCTGTCGATCGCCGACGAAGCGGTCGAGTTGTTCACCGACCGGGCTCGCTTGGTCAGCCCCGACTTCGGCGTCACCGACGACAACGCCGGCACCGCAACCGAGATCTGTCAACGTCTTGACGGCATGCCTCTCGCGATAGAACTCGCGGCCGCGCGGGTGCGGGCGCTGTCGCTTACCGACATCCTCGCCGGCCTGCAGGACAGGTTCCGGATACTGACGGGCGGCGTGCGCACCTCGGTGCGGCGCCAGCAGACCTTGCGTGCCTCGGTCGATTGGTCGCATGCGTTGCTGACGGAGATCGACCGAGTGCTCTTCCGCCGACTGGCGGTATTCCAGGGCGGATTCGACCTCGACGCCGCGCAGGCCGTCGTCACGGACGAGCAGGTGCAACGCCACCAGGTCTTCGATGAGATCGCGCTGCTCGTCGACAAGTCGCTCGTTGTCGCCGAGAACACCAGCGGGCCAACGCGTTACCGGCTGCTGGAGACGGTGCGGCAGTACGCGTTGGAGAAGCTCGGCGAGTCAGGCGAAGCCGATGCGGTCCGCGCCCGCCACCGTGACCACTACACGGACCTGGCCACCCTTCTCGACCAGCCGAGCTCCGCAGGCCGACGTCAGCACGTCGAGCAGGCGGAAACCGACATCGACAATCTGCGAGCAGCCTTCACGTGGAGCCGAGACAACGCCGATAGTGAGCGGGCGCTTCAGCTCGCGTCGGCACTTCAACCATTCTGGCTTTTCCGTGGCCGCGTCCTTGAGGGGCTGTCGTGGTTGGGTGCGGTCCTCTCGGACCCAAGCTCGTGCCCAGCCGATGTGACGCCGACGACCTACGCCCAGGCCGTCGCCGACTTGGCGCTGATCGCGGCCGTGATGGGTGCACCGGGTGACTTGGAGGTCCCTGAACGGGCACTCGCGATCGCGCGCGAGGGGGACGACTCCGCCCTGCTGCTCAGGACCCTCATCGCGTGCGGATACACCGCGGCCTTCGCAGTCGAGGTCGCGCGGCCGTACCTCGACGAGGCGGAAGGCCTGGCCCGTGAATCCGGCGACAAGTGGCGATTGAGCCAGGTCCTGTGGGGCCAGGCCTACACCGCGATACACGCCGGCGATCCTCGCGCGGCGATCGCTGCCGGGGACGACGGCCGCGATCTCGCCGACGCGATAGGGGATCGATTTATCTCCCGGCTATGTCGTTTCTGGGGGCTCGGCACGGCACACCTGATTCGAGGCGATCTCGCCGAGGCGGCTGCGCAGCTCCGCGCGATCCTCACCGAGGCCGAGGCCGACCATGACGCGATGATGTGCTGGGGCGCTCTCTGCCACATGGGACACACATTGGCATGGCTGGGCGACACGGCAGGCGCTCGAGCCGCCGCGATAGCCGCAGTCGAAGCGGCGGCCCAGTTCGGGGGTGTCGCTGAAGGTCTTGCGTACGCGCCGTTGGCGGTCGCCTCACTTGCGGCAGGTGATGTCGCGGCCGCGGCGGCGGCCAGCGCGGTGGCGGCGGATCGGCTGGGCGTGCAGCGCGCGCTCAATTTGGTCAGCATCCTCAATCCGACAGCCGCTGTCGCGTTGGCCCAAGGCGAGGTGATTGAGGCAAGGCGGAGGGCCGATGCGGGCGTGGCGGTGGCCGTCGGCGGCGGAATGGCAATGGCGCTCACTACCCGCGCGCGCGTCGCGGTCGCCCAGGGTGAGTCCGAGCAGGCCGAACGCGACACGCGCGAAGCGCTCGCCGCCGCGGCGGCGGCCGATGCACACCTGGCCACCCCCGACGCCCTGGAGTGCCTCGCCGGAGTCGTCGGTGCAGCGGGCAGCCACCGTGAAGCTGCGCGGCTCTGCGGCGCGGCCGACGCCGTCCGGCAGGCAACCGGCATCGTCAGGTTCAAGGTCTACGACGACGGATACGCGGCCTCGGTCGACGCCGTTCGTGATGCGCTGGGCCACAACGACTTTGATATCGCATGGGCGGAGGGCGCCGCCCTGTCGACCCTCGAGGCGATCGCGTACGCGCGCCGCGGCCATAGCGACCGCAAGAGGCCAACCACTGGCTGGAGCGCGCTTACGCCGACCGAGCACGATGTCGTGCGCCTGGTCACCGAAGGGCTCGCGAACAAGGACATCGCCACCCGGCTCTTTGTCTCGCCG
>JAVXWV010000171.1:0-2589 GCA_032230775.1 Mycobacterium sp.
GACATCTTCAAGGAGATGGAGCAGCCGACGGGCTCGCTGATCGGACAGAAGCCGCCGGCCAGTCCCGCGCCGAGTGCGCCGCTGGCGTCCTACGTCGGCACCTACAACAACGACTACTGGGGCCCCGCACGGGTCACAGAGAAGGACGGCAAGCTTCAGCTCGCACTCGGCACGAAACTGGATGTGCCCCTCGATCATTGGGACGGCAATGACTTCACTTACTCCTGGGTCTCTGAAAACTCCCCGCCGGGAACGATTTCCAAGGCGACGTTCGACGGCAACAAGCTGACCCTCGAGTATTACGACACGTTCAAAAAGGGGACGTTCACGAAATGACCGCCACCAGCGGCGTTGAGGCGACGGGCCTGACCGACGCCGAAGTCGCGAAGCGGGTCGCAGAGGGCAAGACCAACGATGTGCCGACCCGTGCGGCGCGCAGCGTGTCCGACATCGTCCGGGGCAACGTGTTCACTCGCATCAATGCCATTCTGGGTGTGCTGCTGGTCATCGTGCTGTCCACCGGATCGGTGATCAACGGTCTGTTCGGTTTGCTCATCATCGCTAACAGTGGCATCGGCATCATTCAGGAGCTGCGCGCCAAGCAGACACTGGACAGGCTGGCCATTGTCGGGCAGGCGAAGCCCTTGGTGCGCAGGCAATCCGGCATCACGGCGCTGCTGCCCAGTGAGGTCGTTCTCGACGACATCATCGAGATCGGTCCCGGCGATCAGATTGTTGTTGACGGCGAAGTCCTCGAGGAGAACAACCTCGAGGTCGACGAATCCCTGCTCACCGGTGAGGCCGACCCGATGTCGAAAGACGCGGGAGACACCGTGATGTCGGGCAGCTTCGTCGTCGCCGGCAGCGGGGCGTATCGGGCCACGAAGGTGGGCCGCGAGGCCTATGCCGCCAAGCTGTCCGAGGAGGCCAGCAAGTTCACTTTGGTGAAATCCGAACTGCGCAGCGGTATCAACAAGATTCTGCAGTTCATCACGTACCTGCTGTGGCCGGCCGGCCTGCTCACGATATATACGCAGCTGTTCACCACCGATGTCGGCTGGCGGCGAGCGGTGCTGGCGATGGTCGGAGCGCTGGTGCCAATGGTGCCCGAAGGGCTGGTGCTGATGATGTCGATCGCATTCGCCGTAGGGGTGGTGCGGCTCGGCAGGCGGCAGTGTCTCGTCAACGAGCTGCCCGCCATCGAGGGGCTCGCCCGCGTCGACGTCGTGTGCGCCGACAAGACCGGCACACTCACCGAAAACGGCATGCGGGTATCGGATCTCAAGAAGCTCGACGAACGTGCCGGCGGGCAGGAGCGAAACGACCGGGGGATCGGCCCTGTCGCCGATATCCTGGCCCAGCTGGCTTCCGACGACGCCCGGCCGAACGCCAGCGTCCAGGCCATCTCGGAGGCGTACAAGATGCCGCCTGGCTGGACCGCCACCGCGACCGCGCCGTTCAAGTCGGCCACCAAATGGAGCGGCGCCTCCTACGGCGAGCACGGCCACTGGGTGATCGGCGCGCCCGATGTGCTGCTCGAGCCGGCGTCCGCGGCCGCGGAGGAAGCCGAACGGATCGGGTCGTTGGGACTGCGGGTACTGCTGCTCGGCTCGAGTGATGTGCCCGTCGACTACCCCGACGCACCAGGCACCGTCACACCGGCCGCGCTGGTGGTGCTTGAGCAGCGCGTCCGCCCTGACGCCCGCGACACGCTGGATTACTTTGCCTCCCAAAAGGTTTCGGTCAAGGTGATCTCAGGCGACAATGCTGTGTCGGTGGGCGCAGTGGCGGGTTCGCTCGGTCTGGAGGGCGAGACGATGGATGCCCGCCAGCTGCCCGACGAGGCCGAAGAGCTCGCAGACACTCTCGAGGAGTACACGACGTTCGGTCGGGTGCGCCCGGACCAGAAGCGTGCCATGGTGCATGCCCTGCAGTCACGCGGGCACACAGTCGCGATGACCGGCGACGGCGTCAACGATGTGCTGGCGCTCAAGGATGCCGACATCGGTGTTGCGATGGGCTCCGGCAGCTCCGCGTCGCGAGCCGTCGCTCAGATCGTGTTGCTGGACAACAGGTTCGCGACGCTGCCGCATGTTGTCGGCGAGGGTCGCCGGGTGATCGGCAACATCGAGCGGGTCTCCAACCTGTTCCTCACCAAGACCGTGTACTCGGTGCTGCTCGCAGTCCTGGTGGGCCTTGCGGGCCTGTCGGCCAAGATCTTCGGGTCCGATCCGCTGCTGTTCCCCTTCCAGCCGATTCACGTGACGATCGCGGCCTGGTTCACCATCGGCATTCCTGCGTTCGTTCTGTCGCTGGCGCCGAACAACGAACGCGCGCATCCCGGCTTCGTGCGCCGGGTGATGACGTCGGCGCTGCCGTCTGGACTCGTGGTTGGAACCGCGACGTTCCTCTCAGACCTGGCGGCCTATCAGGGTCGCGCGGCCACGGTGATCGAGCAGACGCAGACGTCGACGGCGGCGCTCATCACGCTGCTGGTGACGATGGTGTGGGTGCTTGCCGTAGTGGCGCGGCCTTATGAGTGGTGGCGGGTCGCGCTGGTCGCATTGTCCGGCCTGGCGTACGTCGTGA
>JAVXWV010000261.1:0-4121 GCA_032230775.1 Mycobacterium sp.
TCGATCAGCTCACCGCGCTCGTCGGCAACCTGCTCGACTCGTCGCGGCTGGCCGCCGGGGTGCTGCGTCCGGAGCTGAGGATGGTCTACCTCGAGGAGGCCGTCCAGCGTGCCCTTCTGGGAATCAGCAAGGGCGTCACGGGTTTTCGCCGTCAGGGCATCGACCGTGTCAAGGTCGAGGTGGACGACGCGGTCGTGATGGCCGACAGCGGCCTGCTGGAGCGCGTGCTGGCCAACCTCATCGACAACGCGCTGCGCTACGCGCCGGAGAGCCCGGTGCGGGTCACGGCGGGGCAGGTCGGCGACCGCGTGCTGATCGCCGTCGTCGACGAGGGGCCGGGAATCCCGCGCGGCGCCGAGGAGCAGCTCTTCGCACCGTTCCAGCGGCTTGGCGACAACGACACCAGCATCGGTGTGGGGCTGGGCCTTTCGGTCGCTCGCGGCTTCGTCGAGGCGATGGGCGGCACCATCTCCGCCACCGACACCCCTGGCGGCGGGCTCACCGCCGAAATCGACCTCGCCGCACCACCGAAGGACGCCTTGGCATGACCCCGCAGAAGACCAGGGTGCTGGTCATCGACGACGAACCACAGATCCTGCGCGCGTTGCGGATCAACCTCTCGGTGCGTGGCTACGAAGTGTTTACCGCCGCCAGCGGTGCTGAGGCTCTCCGCACTGCGGCCGATCACCGTCCCGACGTCGTCGTGCTCGACCTCGGACTGCCCGACATCTCGGGTATCGAGGTGCTCGGCGGGCTGCGCGGTTGGCTCACGGCACCGGTGATCGTGTTGTCGGCGCGCACGGACTCGTCGGACAAGGTCGAGGCACTGGACGCCGGCGCCGACGACTATGTCACCAAACCCTTTGGAATGGACGAATTCCTGGCGCGGTTGCGGGCCGCGGTGCGCCGGGGCGCCGTCGCATCCGACACCGACGAGCCGGTCATCGAAACGTCGTCGTTCACCGTCGATCTGGCCGCGAAGAAGGTGACGAAGAACGGCAGCGAGGTCCACCTGACCCCCACCGAATGGGGCATGCTCGAGATGCTGGTGCGCAACCGCGGGAAACTCGTCGGCCGCGAGGAGTTGCTCAAGGAAGTGTGGGGCCCCGCCTACGCCAAGGAAACGCACTACCTGCGGGTGTACCTGGCGCAGTTGCGGCGCAAGCTCGAAGACGATCCGTCTCGCCCGGTGCACCTGCTGACCGAGGCGGGAATGGGCTACCGCTTCCAGCAGTGATGTTCGTCCACATCGCAAAGCAGGACAGCGTATCCACGACCCGCCGGCCGACGTCAGTGTGTCCGTAGACGACATCGGCGGGGGCGTCGCTGTCCCAGCTTCCATTGTCGTTCTTCGTCACAAGGCCACGAGCGGCGACGAGCCTCAAGGCCACCACAAGTGCCCGCCGGCCGGCATGGACATGTGTCCGAATACGGGCGAACGTCATCGGCCCGTTACTGAGCGCGTCAAGGATCTCGACGACGTGCGGGTGACTCACCAGCTCACGCAGGTTCGCCACCGAGTCAGATTCACCAATAGCTGACATTTCGCGCACGATAGAGGCCGATGCCGCGCGGCTAAAGAGCACTGATGGTATCCATACATCGGCTAGCTGCACTTTTACGAAATCTATACGGCCTGCGGCAAGCGGTGCGAATGAAATCGAAACTAGGCTCTGGCCGTGTCGTCACCGACGTCAGTGCTGAAACGCTTGGTCGTCGGGCGCCCATTCCGCAGCGACCATCTCGGTCATACCCTGCTGCCAAAGCACATCGCGTTACCCATCTTTGCGAGCGACCCTCTGTCCTCTGTCGCCTATGCGACCCAGGAAATCCTGCTGATCCTCACCCTCGGTGGGCTTGCCTACCTCTACCTCACGCCGTGGATCGCCGCGGCAGTGGTGCTGCTGCTGGCCGTTGTCGTCTTGTCCTACCGCCAGGTGGTGCAGGCCTACCCCAGCGGTGGCGGATCCTACGAAGTGGCTTCTACGAACCTTGGTCCCCGTGCTGGACTGGTGGTGGCCGCGGCGCTCCTCGTCGATTACGTGATGACGGTGGCCGTATCGGTGGCCGCTGGCGTGGATAACATCATCTCTGCAGTCCCCGACTTGAACCCGTATCGTGTCGCGATCAACATCGCTTTCATCGTGCTGCTGACCGCGATGAATCTGCGAGGCGTGCGTGAGTCCGGGCGAGCCTTCGCCGTGCCGACCTACGCCTTCATCGCCGGGGTGATGCTGATGATCGCGATCGGCTTGTTCCGCACGCTTTTTGGTGATGCGCCGCAAGCCGAGAGTGCGCACTACGGAATCCACGCCGAACACGTCGGACTGAATACCCTGGCGATCGCATTGCTGGCGCTACGCGCTTTCTCCTCTGGCTGCACCGCGCTCACCGGCGTGGAAGCCATCTCCAACGGGGTGCCGGCGTTCCGAAAACCCAAGTCACTCAACGCCGCCCGAACGATGACCGCAATGGGCATACTGGCGATCACGATGTTCGTCGGGGTCACCGCGCTGGCATTGATATCGCACACGCACGTCGTCGAACACACCTGCGACCTCATCGGATTCCCCGGCGACTGCAACACGGACGCCCAGCGCACCGTCATCGCTCAAGTCGCCGCCTCGGTGTTCGGCAACAACAGTGTGATGTTCTTCTACATGCAGGCCGCGACGGCGTTGATCCTGATCCTCGCGGCGAACACCGCATACAACGGCTTTCCACTACTGAGTTCGATCCTCGCCCACGACCGTTACCTGCCCCGGCAACTGCACACCCGCGGCGACCGACTCGCCTACTCGAATGGCATCATCCTGCTGGCGGTGATCGCCGCCGCGTTGATCTACGCGTTCGACGGTTCGACGACCCGGTTGATCAACCTCTATATCCTCGGTGTCTTCACGTCGTTCACACTGTGCCAAACGGGGATGGTGTGGCACTGGAATCGCGCCTTGCGCGACGCCGAGACGCCCGCACTGCGCCGCCGAATCCACCGGGCGCGGGCCATCAACGCGCTCGGCGCCTGTTTCACCGGTGTGGTCTTGGTGGTCGTCATGATCACCAAGTTCAGCCACGGTGCCTATCTGGTGGTCATCGCGATCCCAGTGCTTTGCGTTGTGATGCAGAGCGTCCATCGCCACTATGCGTCGGTGCGCGCCGAATTACGCACGGCAGACGAAGACGAGCCGACGTTACCGAGTAGGATCCACGCGATCGTGCTGATCTCCAGCTGGCACAAGGCAACTCAGCGTGCGCTGATGTTTGCGAAAGCGACGAGGCCCGACACCCTGACCGCGCTGACCGTTAATGTCGACGACGCCGAGACCAGGGCCCTGGTGCGGGAATGGGAGGAACTCAACGTCGACATCCCACTCAAGGTCATCGAGTCGCCTTACCGTGAGATCACGAGGCCCGTCGTCAATTACATCAAGAAGCAGAGGCAGAGCGGTCCGCGCGATGTCGTCAACGTCTATATCCCCGAATATGTCGTCGGCCGCTGGTGGGAGAACGTACTCCACAACCAGAGCTCGTTGCGCCTCAAGGGCCGACTGCTGTTCGAGCCCGGCGTGATGGTCACCAGCGTGCCATGGCAGTTGCACTCTTCGGTACACCGCGACCTCGCCCGCGTAGAACACGTTCCCGGCGAAATCCGCAGAGGGATCGACCCTTCCGATACCAGCTAGTCGCGTTCAAGGCCGAGTCTCGTCGGCGGCGAGGAGTTGCTCAAGGAAGTGTGGGCAAGCTCGAAGACGATCCGTCGCGCCCGGTGCACCTACTGACCGAAGTGGGGATGGGATACCGCTTCCAGCAGTGAGTTGCTACTACAGGAGACGTAGATCACTCGGTCAACAATGCCGGCGTCTTGCTCGTCTTCATCGGAGACCCCCGACTTCGACCGAGGAGCGATTCTGAATGTCAGCTGTGCTTCGTAGCCTTCCGTCACACTCCCCTCGCACCGCTGAAGGTGTACTCGCACAGGTCAATACGATGGTTGACCAGCTACGTGCACGAGCGCCCGAGACCGAACGTCTCCGTCGGATGCATCCCGACAACCTGCGCGACCTGAACGAGGCCGGGGTCTTCCGGCTCGCGATGCCCACCGACGTCGGCGGCTACCAGGC
>JAVXWV010000287.1:0-4881 GCA_032230775.1 Mycobacterium sp.
GGGCGGCGCGGATGCGATGGCCCTCGCCGCTCGGTTGGCCCGCACACTGGGCGCCGAGTTGGAACTCTGCCTGATCCTGCCGCCCGACCCCCCGGGTGTCGCACGCTTGTCGGTCGGCGGCTACAACGAGCTGCTCCAAGAGCAGGCGGAGAAGTGGCTGAGCGAGGCGCGCGCAGCCGTGCCTGATGACGTCGTGGCCCGCAGCAACGTGTCTTTCGACGAATACTTCGCCGACGGGCTGATCAAGCAGGTTTCACGACTCGAGGCCGACGCGATCGTCGTGGGTGGATCGGGCGGTGGGCTGGCGGGCCCCTTCTCACTGGGATCGGTGGTCAACGAGCTGCTTCACTCGTCGCCCGTTCCAGTTGCAGTGGCGCCGCGGGGGACTCGTCACACGGACGTCGAACGGGTCCGCGAGGTGACGTGCGCGATCGGCGAGCGGCAGGGCGCGGATCTGTTGCTGCGCACAGCGGTTCGGTTCAGCAAGGCGGCGGGAACGCCGTTGCGTCTGGCTTCCCTGGTTGCGCTGGACCCGACGTTCGGCTGGCTTCGTGCCGACGCGGATGCCCTTCGGGAGCGTGCGCTGGCTCACGCGCAGCACACCCTGGAGGCCGCGAAAGCGGCTCTGCCCGAGGATATTCCGGTGACATCGACCATCGTCGATGGTCCGACCATCGAAGACGCGGTTAGCAAGCTGACTTGGCGCGACGGTGATCTGATCATGGTGGGATCGAGCAGGCTCAGTACACCCAAGCGTTTGTTCCTCGGTTCGACGGCCGCGAAAATGCTTCGTGTGCTTGATGTTCCGATGATGGTCGTGCCACGCGACCAACTCGGCGCGCACGACCTGCCGTAGACCGGGTCAGCGTCGCGTCACGGTGCGGTCAAGCGTCGCCAGTGACGCCTCGATGAAGTCCTCGCCGAACACCGGTACCCCGATGGTGTCGCGGAACTCCTGCGAGGTCCCGCTCCAGTCGTAGGTGACGGTGACGTCGGTGCCCGCACTATTGGGGGTCAGGTCGTAGCGCCACCACCAGCCGCCGGGCCCGTGCTTGCCCACTTCGTCCAGTTGCCCAGGAAGCCACGCGATGGTGCGGTCCTTTTCGAATTCGGTGACCAGGTTGTGCATGATGTAGTGGCCGCCGGCCTGCTCGAGAAACATGTTCACGGCGAACATTTGGCCGCTGCCGGTGATGCGGTCGGTGTCGATCGCGTCGCGCACCCAGTCGCCGGGTTCGGTGTCCTTGTGGCGGGTCGGGTCGGCTAGTACGGCGAAGATCTCTGCCGGGGTGGCGGCGATGGTGCGGGTGACGACGTACCGCTCCGCCGTCGCGCTGGTCATCGGCCACCACCGTTTGCGCCGTAGGCGCGTGCGATGTCGGGGGAGTCGAGCCAATTCGAATAGGTCGGCGACTTCGGCCAGCCGTCGGGGGAGTCCTGCCACTCTTCCTGGCGGCCCCACGGCAGCAGGTCGATCAGCGCGAAGCTGTGGCTGAGTTGTTCGGTGCCGCGGCCGTCGGTGTGCCAGGTGCGGTACACCGTGTCGCCGTCTCGCAGGAACACGTTGACGGCGAATCCGGCGCCAGGCGGCGCGCCGACGTCGGCCCCGAACGAACTCTCCGACGACGAGTACCAGTCCATCTTGTTGCCGACCTTTTCCTTGTAGGCCAACGCCTCCTCGATGGGCCCGTTGGTGACGATGACGAAGCGCGCGTCGTAGTTGTCGAGGAACTCCAGCCGGGTGTACTGCGAAGTGAAGCCCGTGCACCCGCCGCACTGCCACTCCGCGCCGTCCGACCACATGTGGTTGTAGACGATGAGCTGCGCGCGCCCGTCGAAGACGTCGGCCAGCCGAACGGGACCGTCGGCGCCGATCAGCGTGTACTCCGGCATCTCGACCATCGGCAGGCGGCGACGCTGGGCGGCGATCGCGTCCAGTTCGCGAGTGGCGGCCTTCTCTCGGCGACGCAGCTCGTCGAGTTCGGCGCGCCAGGTGTCGTGGTCGACCACCGGGGGCAGGGCGGTGGCGGTCTTCTCGGTCACGGTTTCCTCCGGAGGTATGCGGTTGTGTCTGCTCTGAAGTATCGACCGGCCGCGGACGAGAAAATCATCGCGGCGCGGGACTACCGGCGCGCCGCCGACGATGGCCCGCGATAACGACGGAATCGATGATTGAGGCTTGCCACTATGCCCGGTGAAGTCCGTGAACGAGGGACTGCCGTTACGGCCACTGTGCCGACGTGAGCTCGGACGACAACCGGCATCGCCACCATCTGGCCGAGCACGCTGATCTCTCGTTTTGCCTGCTCCCGTGCGATGAACAACATGTCGAGGGGGTACCACAGCCCGACCCAGGCCACGACGAGGAACACGCCGTATCCAAAGAGGTCGCGCGGAAGATCAGTGATCCAGCTTCGCGTGAATAGATATGACAACGCGATGCCCACCACGAAGAGGAACGAGCCGTTGAGCAGCGCCCGTTTGCCCTGGCGCCAGATCAGATCGAGTTCCCGAACCGAGCGACGCTGCCGCAACTCGCAATAGCGGTGGACGGCCGCGACCATGGTTGCCGCCGTTTCCTCGGGGCATTCGCCTGCAATGTCCAGCACAATGCGCTGGTCACTCGAGGGGTCCTTCTGCGCCAGAATCCGCTCTACCAGTTCGTCCATTCCGCTGTCGATGCGATTCGAACCGCCGAGAAGCCCACTGGGGTCGGCGTAGAACAGCTCCTCGGGAGTGTCCAGCTCGATAACCACATCGGCGGGGGGCATTCGTGTCGCGCGTCGCAGGTTCACCGCACAACCTCCCTACCCGAGGCGTGGCTGGCGGCCGGCGCCATGTGCGAATACTACTGACCTCGGCATGGGCAATCGGCGGGTTGCAGCTTCTTCATGCCGGCGTCCCGCTGATCGAGCGCGGCATATCGTCCGTCCGAACATTACTAGAACATATGTTCGATAGACTGTAGGAATGGGCTGGTTCACCGGGCCGCCGAGCTGGGGCGAGATGGAGCGGGTGCTCAACGGCAAACCGCGCCATGCCGGGTGGCCTATTGACGAGCAAGTGGGCGACGGTGGCGACAGCCCGGCATGGTCACGCAAGCGCGGGAGCTACGAACCGCTGGATGTGGAGCGGCCGGGTTCGGCCGTCCCGTATGCCGAGCTGCACACGCATTCGGCATACAGCTTCCTCGACGGTGCGAGCACGCCGGAGGAACTCGTCGAGGAGGCCGTCCGCCTCGATCTGCGGGCGATCGCGCTGACCGACCATGACGGGCTTTACGGTGTCGTGCGCTTCGCCGAAGCGGCCAAGGAACTGGAGATGTCGACGGTGTTCGGTGCGGAGTTGTCGCTCGGTGGTGGTGACCGCACCGATGACCCCGATCCGCCGGGTCCGCACCTGCTGGTGCTGGCCCGCGGGCCGGAGGGTTATCGACGGCTGTCGCGACAGCTGGCGACTGCACATCTGGCCGGGGGTGAGAAGGGCAAGCTGCACTATGACTATGACGCGCTGACCGAGGCCGCAGGCGGGCATTGGCACATCCTGACTGGTTGTCGTAAAGGCCATGTGCGCCACGCGCTTTCCACCGGGGGTCTGGAAGCCGCCGGCAAGGCGCTTGCCGACCTGGTGGACCGGTTCGGCGCCGATAGGGTAAGCATCGAGCTGGCCCATCACGGCCATCCTGTCGACGACGAGCGCAACGCCGCGCTGGCCGAGCTTGCGCCGAAGTTCGGTCTTGGTCTCGTCGCGACCACCGCCGCCCACTTCGCCGAACCGTCGCGGGGTCGGCTGGCCATGGCAATGGGTGCCATCCGGGCCCGCAACTCGATGGATGAGGCGGCCGGTTTCCTTACCCCGCTTGGTGGCTCGCACCTGCGGTCGGGGGCGGAGATGGCGCGGCTGTTCGCACACTGTCCCGAGGTGGTGTCGGCGGCTGCCGATCTCGGTGAGCAGTGTGCATTCGGGCTGGCGTTGATCGCCCCGCAACTGCCGCCGTTCGACGTGCCTGACGGGTACACCGAGGACAGCTGGCTACGGAATCTGGTCATGCAGGGCGCCCGTAACCGTTACGGCTCGCCGGAGCGGGCGCCGCTGGCGTACGCGCAGATCGAGCATGAGCTGAAAATCATTGAGCAGCTGACCTTTCCGGGCTACTTCCTGGTGGTACACGACATCACCCGATTCTGTAGGGACAACGGCATCCTGGCCCAGGGCCGCGGATCGGCGGCCAACTCGGCGGTCTGCTATGCGCTGGGCGTCACAAACGTCGACCCGGTCGCCAACGAGTTGCTGTTCGAGCGGTTCCTGTCCCCGGCCCGCGACGGGCCGCCGGACATCGACATCGACATCGAATCCGACTTGCGCGAGAATGCGATTCAGTACGTCTACGAGCGTTACGGCCGCGACTACGCCGCACAGGTCGCCAACGTGATCACCTACCGCGGCCGCAGCGCGGTGCGTGACATGGCCCGCGCGCTGGGGTTCTCGCAGGGGCAGCAGGACGCGTGGAGCAAGCAGGTCGGGCAGTGGGGAAACCTGGCCGAATCGCCTCATGTCGAGGACATTCCGGAGCAGGTGATCGACCTGGCCAAGCAGATCTCGAACCTGCCGCGGCACATGGGCATTCACTCCGGCGGCATGGTGATCTGCGATCGACCGATCGCCGACGTATGCCCGGTGGAGTGGGCGCGAATGGAGAACCGCAGCGTCCTGCAATGGGACAAAGATGACTGCGCGGCAATCGGTTTGGTGAAGTTCGACCTGCTTGGTCTTGGCATGCTCTCGGCGCTGCACTATGTCATCGACCTGGTGCGTGAGCACAAGGGTATCGACGTCGACCTCGCGAAACTGGACCTCTCCGAGCCTGCGGTGTACGAGATG
>JAVXWV010000289.1:0-4015 GCA_032230775.1 Mycobacterium sp.
AAGGACATCGCCAGTCTCAAGGAAGCAGGCTGCGAGCTGGCGACGGGTTCGCTTCATTGACTCTCCGCCTCACCCTGCAGCGGTTCTGAACAGTCCAATCACCCGCTAGCTGCGTGGCGCCGTAGACCGGCGCCGTTGCCAGGTATGGTTAGCGCCCCACTGCCGTGCAGAAACGGCGGATTTCACGGGTGCAGGGCGCGTGATGAAGCTGATTAACCGCCACGCCGAGTGTGGCGTGCTCGACGGACTGCTCGAGGCTATTCGCGCCGGTGAGAGCCGGGCCCTGGTGGTTTCCGGTGAAGCGGGTGTTGGCAAGACAGCGCTGCTCGAGTATCTGAGCGAGCAGGCGTCGGGATGCCTTTTGGCGCGTGCCACTGGCGTGCAGTCGGAGATGGAACTCCCGTTCGCCGGGCTGCATCAGTTGTGCGCGCCGATGCTCGGCAACCTATCTCGATTGCCACCACCGCAACGAGAAGCGCTTCTGATCGCATTCGGCATGAGTGCCGGATCGGCACCGGACCGATTCCTGGTCGGGCTCGCGGTGCTGAGCCTGCTGTCCGATACCGCCGAGCAACAACCGCTCGTGTGTGTAGTCGATGACGAACAGTGGCTCGACCGCGCCTCGGCCCAGGTGCTCGGCTTTGTTGCTCGCCGGTTGATGGCGGAATCCGTTGCACTGATTTTCGCGGCTCGCACACCCAGTGGCGAGCTGACGGGATTGCCGGAACTCGCTGTTGAAGGGCTAGCGGAGTCAGATGCGCGGGCGTTGTTGGACGTCTCCCTGACAGGTCCGTTGGACAGCCGGGTACTTGATCGGATCGTCGCCGAGACACGAGGAAATCCCCTGGCACTGCTGGAGTTGTCTCACGCACTGACCCCGCAACAGCTCGCCGGTGGGTTCTGGCTGCCCGGCGCCGTGCGCTTGTCGGGCGGTGTCGAAGAGCAATTCCGTCAGCGGATCGAAGCCCTCCCGCCGCAGACCCGTCGGCTCTTGCTCATCGCGGCAGCCGAGCCCGTGGGTGATCCGGGGCTGCTGTGGCGAGCCGCCGCGCAGATGGGGATCGACGCCGACGCTGCCGCGCCCGCGGTCGAGGCCAACCTGGTCGAGGTCGATTCGCGAGTGCGGTTTCGGCATCCCATCGTCCGGTCGGTGGTTTATGGGTCCGCTCTGCCGCAGGAAAGACGAGAAGTGCATGCTGCCCTTGGCGACGCCACCGATATGCAGCGCGATCCCGATCGACGCGCGTGGCACCGGGCCAATGCCGCACCCGGACCCGACGAGGAGGTCGCCGAGGAGTTGGAGCGGTCGGCGGGGCGTGCGCGTGCCCGAGGCGGCCTGGCCGCCGCAGCCGCATTTCTCGAACGCTCGACGGTGCTGACCCTCGATTCCACTAGACGCACCGAGCGCGCGCTGGCGGCGGCGTCGGCGACGATCAAGGCGGGTGCGTTCGACGCCGCACGCGATCTGCTGGACGTCGCGGAGTCGGGGTCACCCGACGACTTTCAGCAGGCCCGGATCGACCTGTTGGAGGCAGAACTCGCGCTCCTCACAAGCCGCGGCAGCGATGCGCCGTCTCTGCTGTTGAAAGCCGCCAGGCGGCTCGAGCCGATCGACGCAGACCTTTCCAGGGCGACCTATCTGCAGGCACTCGCGTCGGGCTACTTCGCCGGTCGCCTGGCGACAGGTGGGGGTGTGCTGGAAGTGGCGCGCGCCGCGGCAACCGCACCACCGCCCACGAACACTGAGCGCGCACCCGACCTTCTACTGGACGGACTGGTCGCGCACTACAACGTGGGATACGCGGCTGGCCTGCCCCTAATCCAAAAGGGGCTCAAGGCATTTGGCACCGGCATGCCGCTTGACGAGGAATTGCGTTGGCACTGGGTGGCGGGCATCATGGCCCGCCACGTCTGGGACGACGAAAGCTGGCACGTGCTCTCGGATCGACATGTGCAACTGGCCCGTTCTGTCGGGGCGCTCAGCGAGCTGCCCGTCGCACTCAATTCAAGAGCGTTCATGCTGATTTTCGCCGGCGAGCTAGCGGCCGCGGCGGCGCTGATTCAGGAGCTGCAGCCGGCTATCGAGGCGACCGGCACCAGACTCGCTCCCTACCCCACCCTTGGCCTTGCCGCGCTAGCAGGCAGGGCAGCCGAAGCGACCGCACTGATCGATGCCATCACAAAGGATGTGACCCCGCGCGGCGAAGGAATTGGGCTGACCGTCGTGGACTGGGCGCACGCAGTGCTGAACAACGGGCTGGGCAACTACCAGGAAGCGATGACAGCAGCCCAACGGTCGACCGGCTACCTGAGGGAGATGACGGCCCCGACGTGGACGATGGTCGAGTTGATCGAGGCGGCCGCGCGCAGCGGACGCAACGATATCGCCGCCGATGCCCTCGCTCGGCTGGCCGAGACAACCAGCGCCAGCGGTACCGACTGGGGGCGCGGCGTAGAGGCGCGTTCCCGCGCGCTCCTAAGTGAAGGAGACACCGCGGAGCTTCTCTATCGTGAGGCGATCGAGCGTCTCGCGCGCCGTCGTGTGCGGGCAGACCTGGCGCGGGCGCACCTGGTCTACGGGGAGTGGCTGCGTCGGGAGCGGCGACGGGTCGATGCCAGGGCTGAGCTCCGTATCGCCCTCGAGATGCTGGAGTCGATGGGGATGGACGCATTCGCCGAACGGGCCAGGCGTGAGCTGCAGGCCACCGGCGAGACGGCCCGCAAGCGCGCGGTAGCGACAAGCGATCATGGACTCACGGCGCAGGAGTGGCAGGTCGCGCGGTTGGCGCGCGAGGGCCTGTCGAATCCGGAGATTGGCGCCCGGTTGTTCATCAGCGCCCGCACAGTGCAATACCACCTCCGCAAGGTCTTCGCGAAACTCGGTATCAACTCGCGCAGCCAACTCGACGGAGTCCTCCCCGATTGAGCGTCACATCGCTGCAGCTGCGCTGCCTCCGTGCGCTTCGTCTGCGAGCTTCTTGACCGCGTCGCCCAGCGTCGGCACAGTTAGTGGCCCGATCATCCGGGGCCCCAAACCTCCACGGCCGTCATCGATTTGACGCAACCAGACGCCGCTGTAACACCCCGCCGATGGGCCGACCACGGCAAGCGGCTTGTCACGGAGCGCACCGTGGCGCCACCGACGCGTCAGCCAATCGATCGCGTTGTGCGCCATCGAGGGAATCCGCCCGCGGTAGCTCGTGACGACGAGCACCGCATCAGCCTCAGCGGCGGCCAACCGCAAGTCGACGACAACGTCCGGCTTCCCCCAGGTTTCCAGGTCTTCGCGGTAGCGGGGCAGGCTGGCTACGTCGCTGAACACGTTCACCAATACTCCGTCGGGCGAGCAGCCGATCGCATGTCGGCTCAGCGCACGGTTGACCGGACCCGCGGGGAGTCCGACCAAGACCAACACGGTTATGAAGTCCGCAAATGCATTTGGTGTTTGTGAAGCCGCCATCACTGCAACCTTTCCGCACTCGTGAGTTATGGTGTCCGCCCGCCGTTGTCGTGAATGAGGCTTCGGATGTCGCGTTCCCAGGCGGAATCACGCCGGCGATCGAGGCGCGAGCGGCTCCACCAGATCAGTGCCGCCACGGCCAGAACCACTGCTTGCCAGGCTCCGTAAGCGACGAGGACCGCGTCAACACCGGCCTGCGATGTCGGCGACGGTGCATCGACGCAGTTGCCGTTGCGGTCCACCCAAATGCTCAGCGGATCACCGGTTTTGACAGCGTGATTCGGGACGACACTGCCGGTGTGTTCGGTGCCATTGACATGCCAGCTGGCCTTGACCGTCGTCGTCATGTTGTCGTGGACACCGAGAACGACTGTGCTGTCTTCGATGGCTTCGGCGATCACAGTGTGCCGCGTCTGAGCCTGCGCGATATACACGCGGCTGCGCGCATCGTGCACGGCCGTGCCGAGCGCCCCCGCACAGGCGGCGGCGACTACAACAACCAAGATTCCCAGCGTGACAATCAACAGTTCGAGACGGTCGCAGCCACGCACCAGT
>JAVXWV010000326.1:0-7202 GCA_032230775.1 Mycobacterium sp.
ATGGAGTGCCTTGGCGGCAACGGCTACGTCGAGGAGTCGGGCATGCCGCGGCTGTACCGCGAGGCGCCGCTGATGGGCATCTGGGAAGGATCCGGCAACGTCAGCGCGCTGGATACGTTGCGCGCCATGGCAAGTCGTCCGGAATGTGTCGACGTTCTATTCGACGAGCTGGCGAAGACAGCGGGCCATGATCCGCGTCTCGACACCCACGTCGCCACGCTGCGGCCCGCGCTGGCGGATCTCGAGACCGTCCAGTACCGGGCCCGCAAGATCGCCGAGGACATCAGCCTCGCACTGCAGGGCTCGCTGCTGGTCCGCCACGGCCACCCGGCCGTCGCGGAAGCGTTCCTGGCCACCCGGATGGGCGGCCAATGGGGTGGCGCGTTCGGAACCATGCCCACTGGGCTGGATCTCGCGCCGATCCTGGAACGTGCAATGGTCAAGGCATGACGCACTCGGATGACCGAAGCGGCGATACCCCCTCTGAGTGTGTCGCTTGTTGCGGCAGAAACCGCGTTTTCGCCGCAACAACCGCAACAGTCGTGAAGGGTGGTCGCGGATGACGCACTCGATCCGACCCGTCGACTTCGACGACCTCAAAACGATGACCTACGAGGTCACCGACCGGGTTGCGCGCATCACCTTCAATCGCCCCGAGAAGGGCAACGCCATCGTCGCCGACACCCCGCTGGAGCTGTCGGCGCTCGTCGAACGGGCCGACCTTGACCCCAACGTGCACGTGATCCTGGTATCCGGTCGCGGAGAAGGTTTTTGCGCAGGGTTCGACCTGTCCGCCTACGCCGAAGGATCATCCTCGGCTGGCGGGGGCAGTCCCTACAAGGACACGGTGTTGTCCGGCAAGACACAAGCCGTCAACCATCTGCCCGATCAGCCGTGGGATCCGATGATCGACTACCAGATGATGAGCCGGTTCGTCCGGGGCTTCGCGTCCCTGATGCACGCCGACAAGCCGACGGTCGTCAAGATCCACGGCTACTGCGTGGCAGGCGGTACGGACATCGCCCTGCACGCCGATCAGGTGATTGCGGCGGCCGACGCCAAGATCGGCTATCCGCCGACCCGGGTGTGGGGCGTGCCCGCCGCCGGCATGTGGGCGCATCGTATCGGCGACCAACGCGCCAAACGCCTTCTGCTGACTGGTGATTGCATCACCGGCGCGCAGGCTGCCGAATGGGGACTCGCGGTCGAGGCGCCCGATCCCGCCGAACTCGACGAACGCACCGAACGCCTCGTCGAGCGGATCTCCGCTGTGCCGATCAATCAGCTCATCATGGTCAAGCTGGCGATGAACAGCGCGCTGCTGCAGCAGGGCGTCGCCAACAGCGCGATGATCTCCACGGTGTTCGACGGCGTCGCCCGACACACCCCCGAGGGCCACGCGTTCGTCGCTCAGTCACGTGAGCACGGGTTCCGCGAGGCCGTTCGTCAGCGTGACGAGCCGTTCGGCGATTACGGTCGCACGGCCTCCGGGGTGTAGCAGTGCCCACGCTATCGCGGATGACGGCCCGCTCGGTCGTGCTGAGCGTACTGCTCGGCGCCCACCCAGCCTGGGCCACCGCCAGCGAACTCATCAGGCTCACAGCTGATTTCGACATCCGCGAGCCGACAGTGCGGGTTGCGCTCACCCGGATGGTTGGGGCGGGTGACCTAGTGCGCTCCGCGGACGGCTACCGGCTGTCCGACCGGCTGCTGGCCCGGCAGCGCCGCCAGGATGACGCGATCAACCCGCGGCTGAACAAGTGGGACGGCACATGGACCACCGTGGTGGTCACCAGCGTCGGCACCGATGCCCGCACACGCGCCTCCCTGCGAACCACGCTGCAGGACAACCGGTTCGGGGAGCTCCGGGAGGGGATCTGGCTGCGGCCCGACAACCTCGACGTTGAGCTGTCGGCCGGGGTGCTGGACCGGGTACGGGTACTGCACTCCCGGGACGACGACCCCGCTGGACTCGCCGCCCGACTGTGGAACCTGCCGGAATGGGTGCGCGGTGGCCGTGAACTGCTCAACGAAATGGCAACGGCCACCGACATTCCCGGCCAGTTCGTCGCGGCGGCGGCCATCGTGCGCCACCTGCTCACCGACCCGGTGCTTCCCGGCGAGCTACTGCCTGAAGACTGGCCCGGTGACACATTGAGGAACGTCTACACGAGCTTCGCCGCGGAACTGGTCGCGCGGCGCGACGGCGTCGAACTGATGGAGGCAACATGACGGGTACGGCGGGCAGAAGCGAAGCGACCGGGGGATCAGCAGGTGGAGTGCGGGTCGAGCGCAACGGGCCGGTGACGACGGTGATCATGAATCGGCCAGAGGCGCGCAACGCCGTCAACGGTGCTGCGGCGGCCGAGCTCTACGCAGCGTTCGACGACTTCGACAAGGACGACTCGGCTGCGGTCGCAGTGCTCTGGGGCGACAACGGAACCTTCTGCGCTGGAGCCGATCTCAAGGCTTTCGGCACGCCGGATGCCAACCCGGTGCACCGCAGCGGACCCGGTCCGATGGGGCCGAGCCGGATGGTGTTGTCCAAACCGGTGATCGCGGCCGTCAGCGGCTACGCGGTCGCGGGCGGCCTGGAGTTGGCTCTGTGGTGCGACATGCGCGTCGTCGAAGAGGACGCGACATTCGGCGTCTTCTGCAGGCGGTGGGGCGTTCCGCTGATCGACGGCGGCACGGTGCGGCTTCCGCGGCTGATCGGTCACAGCCGTGCGATGGACCTGATTCTCACCGGCCGCGGCGTGGACGGCGCCGAAGCTCTCGCGATGGGGTTGGCCAATCGTGTCGTGCCCAAAGGCCAAGCGCGCCAACGTGCCGAGGAACTGGCCGCCGAACTCGCCGAGTTCCCGCAACAGTGCATGCGATCGGATCGGCTGTCGGCGCTAAGCCAGTGGGGCGCATCCGAAGCCGAGGCGATGGACTTCGAGTTCGGCAGCATCTCGCGCGTCGCGGCCGAGTCAGTGGAAGGCGCGGCCCGATTCGCAGCGGGCGCAGGCAGGCACGGGGCGAGCGCCTAGCACTCAGCCCTTCGAAGTCTTGTTGCCCGAGCCGGTGTCGTTGATCTTGGGGTCGCCGTCCTTGTAGGTCACGGTGTTGTTCAGGCCGACAACGCTGATCTCTTTGTCGATCTTCTCGAATGTGACCTTGTTGTCGGCGCCGCCGATGTTGACGTTGGCGCACGTGCCCTTCACGGTCAGGGTGTTGTTGGACCCCCCGATGTTCAGCGACTTCCCATCAGCGCAGTCGATATCCGCGGTGGTGCCGAACGATCCGTAGTTGATCGTGTTGCCGACTTCGATCTGTGCGCCCGATGAACCGGCTGTCGCGGTCGGCTTGTTGGTGTCGCTGCTTTGCGACCCGCAGCCGGCGAGAGTCACCGCCACGACTGCCGCCACTGCGAATATTCGCACGCTCATGCCGGCACCCGATCGATGCGGTTCGTCATGCCCAGTTCACGGCCGCGGTCCCACACGGTCGGGTCACCGTTCTTGTAGAACACGGTCTGGTCGCTGCCGTACACGATGATGTTGTCGACGACGTTGTCGGCGACGATGATGTTGGATGACCCCTGGACGGTGACCGCCCAGCAGGAACCCAACGCGTTGATCGTGTTACCCGTTCCCACGACGATCAGCGTCGACTCGTTGCAGTCGAGCGTCCGCGCGATGCCCTGGCCCGTGATGTGGGTGTCGCCGTTCTTGGCATGGGCCGCGGGCACTCCGACACCGAGCGCCGCAGGGAACGTGATCGCGCATGCCGCCAGCAAGCGGCCCACGGCTTTCGAAATCACGATGGTTCCCCCTTTGGTCGGTGAGCCCCGATGGAGGTAGAGCGTACGTCGCCCGGCGACCATCGTGTCAGTAGTTCGCATGAGTCGCCATCGTTGACCGCGCTGGGTAGCGTGATGTGCGATGCGTTGGCCCGTGAAACCGGTTGCTGTCGTGACGGTCACGGCGGTAGTGACCGTTGCTGGGTGTTCTCAGACCGTCAGCGGGACCGCGCTACGGGCCGAATCCGGCGTCCCCGATCCCAACCGCAGCTATGGATATGTCGACGACCGGTGTGGCTTGCTGGTCGACAGCTCGGTCCAGCAGGCAATGGGCGCCGACCACATCGCGCGGCCCTACAGCGGCGCGGTCTGCCAGTACGTGTTGGCCCGAGGCTCGGCGATGGTCGACGTCACCTTCTCCTGGTACGAGACCGGCAGCCTCGACCGCGAACGCTCTCTTGCCACCGAGCGCGGCGCGACGGTCACCGAGAAGGTCGTCGAACGGCATCAGGCGTTTCTGGCGCGCCGCGACACCACCGGCGCGGCCTGTTCGGCCACCGCGGCGGCGGGCACCGGGGTGGTCAGCTGGTGGGTGCAGTTCCGGGGCCAGCGCAACGGCGATCCCTGCAAGGACGCCGAGAAGCTTCTGACTGCCACCCTGCAGTCGGACATGTGACCATGGCCGGGTCCAGATCGTTGTCGCGGTGCTGGCCCGCGCTTGCCGCGGTGGCGGCACTGCTGGTCGGCTGCGGTCCCTCGGACCAGTCGGCGACGCCCACCTCGCCGGCTCCGCCGCCACCTGGCAGCGTTTTCCGCAGCGCGGACTGCAACGGGATCACCGACGCCGACGTGAGCAAGGCCGTCGGGTCGTCGATGTTCACCAAGACTGTGGTCAGCGACGCCGGGTGCTTCTGGCAGGAGAACACGATGCTGGGCACTTTCGGCGCGGGCATGGGCATCTCCACCTGGTGGTATCGCGGCAGCGACATGGACACCGAACGGTCGCTCGAGCAGCAGGCCGGCCGCACGCTGACCGAAATGTCGATCGACGGCAATAAGGGCTTCAAGGCCTACGACGCCAACGCTTGCAGCATCTATGTGGCCAAGGGCACCGACGTCATCACCTGGTCGATCCAGACGATGAATCCGGCGATGCTGCCCGATCTGTGCACGATCACCGGCCAACTCGCCGAGCTCAGTCAAGAGCGCGTCAACTGATCCTGAGGGAAACTAGAGGTGTTAGTTTTTCGCTGACCCGATCTCGTGGTCCCACCGACGACCCGAAGGGCGAACCTCACATGGCAGCTCGGCCGGCGGCACGTCCGACCAGGTTGAGCCGCGATTCGATCGTCAATGCGGCGCTGACGTTCCTCGACCGTGAGGGCTGGGACGCACTGACCATCAATGCGCTTGCCAACCAACTCGGCACCAAGGGCCCGTCGCTGTACAACCACGTCAACAGCCTTGAAGACCTGCGGCGGACCGTGCGGATGCGGGTGGTGGGCGACATCATCGACATGCTCAACAACGTCGCCAAGGGGCGCACCCGCGACGACGCGGTGATCGCGATGGCAAGTGCGTACCGCAGCTACGCCCACCACCATCCCGGCCGCTATTCGGCGTTCACCCGGATGCCGCTGGGCGGCGACGATCCCGAATTCACCGGTGCCACCCGCGCGGCGGCCGAGCCTGTCATCTCGGTCCTGCAGTCCTACGGGTTGGAGGGTGAGGGCGCGTTCTATGCCGCGCTGGAGTTCTGGTCGGCGATGCACGGTTTCGTGCTGCTGGAGATGACCGGGGCGATGAACGGAATCGACGCTGATGCGGTGTTCACCGACATGGTGCTGAGGCTGGCGGCCGGCATGGAGCGGTGATGAGCGCTTGCGCGAAGAGCATCCGGCACCGATGAGCGCTTGCGCGAACAGCATCCGGGCTTGAGCTAGGGGCTGACCTGCGGTTAGGGCCCCGCGGACGGGTTTGGAGCGCTGCGACCGCCCTGGTATTGTGGACGATCGTGCCTGGCAAATAAGGCGCATTGCGGATTCGAACCACAGAGAATCGGCAAGCATGCCTGCGCGCCGGGCCAATTCGCATGTCCGCCATGCCCTGGAAATGTCTCGAATATTTCACGGCGGGCGCATGCGACACACCCGGTCGCGGGGTGAGCGAGCGCGACATAACGGCAGTACAGAGACTTAAAAGACGAACAAGCAACACAGAAAGCCGGTAGATGCCAACCATTCAGCAGCTGGTCCGCAAGGGTCGCCGCGACAAGATCACCAAGGTGAAGACCGCGGCCCTCAAGGGCAGCCCGCAGCGCCGCGGCGTGTGCACCCGCGTGTACACCACCACGCCGAAGAAGCCGAACTCGGCGCTTCGGAAGGTCGCGCGCGTCAAGCTGACGAGCCAGGTTGAGGTCACCGCCTACATCCCCGGCGAGGGCCACAACCTGCAGGAGCACTCGATGGTGCTGGTGCGTGGCGGTCGTGTGAAGGACCTGCCGGGTGTGCGCTACAAGATCATCCGCGGCTCGCTGGACACCCAGGGTGTCAAGAACCGCAAGCAGGCCCGCAGCCGCTACGGCGCCAAGAAGGAGAAGAGCTAATGCCGCGCAAGGGGCCCGCGCCGAAGCGCCCACTGGTGAACGATCCGGTCTACGGGTCGCAGCTGGTCACCCAGTTGGTCAACAAAGTCCTGCTCGACGGGAAGAAATCACTGGCGGAACGCATTGTTTATGGTGCGCTGGAACAGGCTCGTGACAAGACCGGTACCGATCCGGTCGTCACTCTCAAGCGCGCTCTCGACAACGTCAAGCCCGCCCTCGAGGTTCGCAGCCGCCGCGTCGGTGGTGCGACCTACCAGGTGCCCGTCGAGGTCCGCGCCGAACGGTCGACCACGCTGGCGTTGCGCTGGCTGGTCAGCTTCTCGAAGGCGCGCCGGGAGAAGACGATGGTCGAGCGTCTGGCCAACGAGATCCTCGATGCGAGCAATGGCCTGGGTGCCGCCGTCAAACGGCGTGAGGACACCCACAAGATGGCCGAGGCGAACCGGGCATTCGCGCACTACCGCTGGTAGGTGGGCGCGGCGGGCCGGAGCCGCCTGCGGCGACATCGGACACTGCCGGACGCAACTGAAACAGCAAACCAAGCACGCGAAAGAGTGGGAAGACTGCCGTGGCACAGGACGTGCTGACCGACCTCACCAAGGTCCGCAACATCGGCATCATGGCGCACATCGATGCCGGCAAGACGACGACGACCGAGCGCATCCTCTATTACACCGGTATCAGCTACAAGATCGGTGAGGTGCACGACGGCGCCGCCACCATGGACTGGATGGAGCAGGAGCAAGAGCGGGGGATCACCATCACCTCGGCCGCTACCACCTGCTTCTGGAATGGCAACCAGATCAACATCAT
>JAVXWV010000357.1:0-3556 GCA_032230775.1 Mycobacterium sp.
GACCCCGGGCCGCGGACCTCGACCGCGACCACGATCACCGAGGTACGCGCGGTATCGATGGATCGGGATGCGTTGCGCGCCTGGATCGCCGATCGTCCCGAAATCGCCGGGCGATTGCTGCGGGTGCTGGCCCGCCGGCTGCGCCGGACCAACAGCGACTTGACCGACCTGATCTTCATCGACGTTTCGGGTCGGGTCGCCAAGAGGCTGCTGGGGTTGGCGCAACGGTTCGGCACGCGGGAAGGGGGTGCGATGCGCCTCACGCACGACCTGACACAGGAGGAGCTCGCCCAGCTGGTCGGCGCCACACGCGAGACCGTGAACAAGGCGCTGGCCGAATTCGCGCACCGCGGCTGGATCCAGTTAGACGGCAAGAGCTTGCTCATCTGCGACTCCGAACGCCTCACCATGCGGGCCCGCTAAGACGGCCCAGCGGTGACTTGGCACGAACTGTGCTGCGCGCAGGCCGATCTCGCGAGAGTGCGGTGAGTTCAGCGCGCAGAGTGCAGGACTTGCAGCGGTGTTTCGCCGAACATCGCCTTGTGCGCGGCGGCGAACCGGCCGAGGTGGCTGAATCCCCAGCGGTGCGCGATTGAGGCGACGGTGACATGAGAGGGATACGCCGAGCGCAGATCCCGGTGCGCATGGCGAAGTCTGACCGTCCGGAGATATGCCATGGGCGACATGCCCAAGTGTCGGCGGAATCCCTCCTGGAGGGTGCGCACGCCGATGTGGCACTGCATCGCCAGCGTCGCCGTGGTCAGCGGCATCTGCGGACTGGTCTCGATGATGTCCATCGCGTCGCGGACCGCGGCCGGTCGGGCCGGCTCGGCGGGCGCGTCAAGCGCGTCGCGGTAGGGATGGTGGGCTACGAGCAGGAAGCCGTGAATCAGGCTTTCCAGCAACGGGTCCCAGACGAGGGGGTGCCACAAGAGACTGTCCGGCCGCTCGCGCTGACGGTTCACCATCAGCAGCAGCCGCACCCAATCCTGGACAGCGCTCGTCTTGAGCGGCAGTGCCGAGTCGAAGGCGATCGGAAAGTCTGCCCGGCGGCCGACCAATGTCTCCAGGGCGCTGTCGACGGCGACTTGGTCGATCTTGACCGCGAGATGGCGGCTGCCGGCGGGCCATCGGGTGACCGCTATGTCCGCGTCGGGCCGGTATACCGAGGCCAGGGTGGGAGTCGAGGTCACCTGCTGTCCGCGATGACGCGCTTCCAGCCGGCCTTCGAGGGGAACACAGACGTGGTAGCTGGCACGAGTCTCGTCGAAACCGAGTGCAACGTCGGTCTCATAGGTGACCTCTCCCACCGTCATCGGACCCACGCTTGTTACCCGCTGGGTGAGGCCGAAGCTCTTCGATGGCCCGAGCAACCGGAGCCGGTGTGGGTAGTAGGCGGTCTCGCAAAGGTGGATCGCCTGCTCGGGCGAACGCGTGCGGAACCACGGATCGGGCTGCGCTGCCGGGGTGGCGTCACTCATCGCCGTCTGCATCTTTGTGATGTCTCCTTGATGGCTCGCGCTACATGTGCGTCTCCTTGAGGATTGCTTGCCAGCGCCGCTGTGTCGTTCCTGCTGGCACCTATCCCCCGATTCCCGCCAGCGTCACTCCGACGGAACGCGGCTGCGGTGATAGTGATGCGGCGGCGGCGTCCGCACGCGTGCCGAGCACCGACATCACTGCGTCAGGGTGGGTGTCGTCCGCCGAATGCAAATCACGAGCCACATCGCGCTGACCTGCGGTGGCGAGGCACCGCGCCAGATATCCAGGGTTAGCGTCGCGGCTATGGAGCTTCCAAGCCGGATTGTCGTGGTGACTGGCTACGCCGATCTGCCTCGCGGACGATGGTAGAGCCCGAGAAGAACCCTGGTGGCATCCCGGTCGATCGGGAAGGCAACGCGGCCCCAGCGGTGGCCAACGTAGCGATGACCCGTGGGCAACGAGCGCTATGGATCGCTCTGATTGCGCCACAGGTGCTCATCGCGCTCGCCTTGGTGCTGTGCCTGATTTATGTTCCGGGCAGGTCCGAGCCGAATCGCAATCAGGAATGGGCGACGTGTCGGGAGAACGTAGCCGGACACCGATCGGAGTCCTCGGACCATATGTACACGACCGCTGATTTCGACGAGAGTTCGAAATAGACGACTCGCCCATGCCAGGTCCAGTTCCGTTGTGTGCCACCAGGGTCCACCGGGAAAACCATGGCCCCCTGCGTTATGTTGACAAGCGCGCCGCAGTACCTACCGCGAGCGGTTGGAGATCGCAAGGGTCGAGCTGATCGTCGAGGCTCAGATCGCCGTGTAACCGCCGTCGGCGGCCACTGTCGCGCCGGTGAGATAGCTCGCCCGCGGTGACGCGAGGAAGACGATCGCCTCGGCGATCTCCATCGGGTCGGCAGTGCGGCCCAGCGGGGTCTGGGAGCCCATCTGCTCGACGCCATCGCCGAGCGTGTCGATGGCCGCATCCGTGCGCGTGGGCCCCGGCGCGACGGAGTTGACACGGATCCCGTTGGCGCCGAAGGCCGCTGCCCAGGAGCGGGTGAGGGATTCCAGTGCCGCCTTGGTCGCGCCGTACACAGGTGCCTCGGCCAACCCGGCCGAGGCGGCCGCTGTGGAGACGTTGACAATGGCACCGGATCCGCGGGCGATCATCTTCGGCAGCAGCGCCGCGGCGAGGAAGAACGGGCCCCGCACATTGATGTCGAACATCATGTCGAAAGAGTCGATGTCCTGCTCGAGCGTGGGCACGAACGAGAATACGGCTGCGTTGTTCACCAATACGTCGATCTCACCGACCTGATCGGCGAGGCGTCGCACGGACTGGGGATCGTTCATGTCGGCGGGGAGAAACTCCGCCTGGCCACCCTCGGCAACGATCGCCGCAACGGTCTGCTCGCCCCGTTCGTCATTGCGGCCGGTCACCACGACGGTGGCACCGCGACGGGCGAACAGCTTCGCGGTCTCCCTCCCTATACCCGCGGTTGCTCCGGTCACCAGCACACGCAGATCGTTCAGCTCCATCACAACTCCTGAGTTCGAGTTCGGTTGTTCGCAAATCTCATGAGCCCTCAGCAAGCGGCGTCGAGGACGTCGTGGACGCTTTCGAGGTAGTCCGGGAACGGGTCGTGGCTGGCGCACACGATCATCGGCAACCTCCTAACCCTGTGTTCGCGGAGCTAGTGTGTCGGCGGCGCATGTCCCCCATGCGATGCCGCGCTGTTGTTCCACGAGCGGTCGTAGAACACCACACCGCACGAGTCATTGCGGCACCTCTTCAACCGCTGCCAAGTCCCCAAGTGCTGGCTCAACAACACCTCGCAACAGATGGCAGCTGACCACCATCGCCACCCCCGGCCCGTTGGTTGCCAACGCAATTCGCCTTCTTTCGAAAGCGTGAATGCGGCGGCGCCAAGATCGCCGCCCCCTGCTCCGTTCGGGCTTTCACCCGACACCAAGGCGTCGATAAGGGCACGCAGATCGCGCAGCTTGACGGCGTCACCGTCGGCCAGAACAGGCGGCTGCGGCTCAATATCGCGTTCCAGTGACCACGCGCGGGC